>USJA01000017.1 GCA_900554875.1 uncultured Clostridium sp.
GGTTGGGACATTTTCTCATTTCTTTACTTAAGACATTATCACATTTCTTTCATAAAAAAATACTTTTTTACCCAAAAAACATTGACAATAATTATTACATAGTGTATAATTACTATTGTCGTTAGGACATTTGATGATGGCGGCATAGCTTAGTTGGCTAGAGCGTTCGGTTCATACCCGAAAGGTCACAGGTTCGACTCCTGTTGCCGCTACCATTATTTAAAAAACGTTCAAAACTATAATAGTTTGAACGTTTTTTGTTATAATTTTAATTATTAAAAAATATTTTTTTGTTATTTTCTAAAACCTCATCAAATTTAACCCAGTCATTAACATCCATTATTTTATAACCTTTATCAGAATGAATATCCTTTACAACTACATATTTTATTCCCGCATTTATAACAACTCTTTTGCACATAATGCAAGAATCAATTTTTTCAAGTATTTGCCCAGTTTTTACATCCTTACCAACCATATATAGCGTTGCTCCGATTATATCTTTTCGTGCAGCTGAAATAATTGCATTTTGTTCAGCATGTACACTTCTGCACAGTTCGTAGTTTTGACCTTGCTTTATGTTCAATTTTTCTCTTGCACAAAATCCAAGATCAATACAGTTTTCTCTACCTCTTGGTGCACCGTTATATCCAGTAGAAATTATTTCATCATTTTTTACAATGACGCATCCATAATTTCTTCTAAGACAAGTTGCACGAGAAAGAACCTCTTCTGCAATACCTAAATAATAATTATGCTTGTCAACTCTGTTACTCATAACAGATTCCTCCTTACATTTTAATATAAAAATAAATAATAATTTTTTTGTATAAGTATATCACGCCGATAGTTTTATGTCAATATCTTTTAAATTTATAAACCATCAAAATAACTACTTTTTTCTTGAAGCCCTTCATAATTTATTTGTCTTTGAGCTTCATATGCAACAATTGCTACACTATTTGATAAATTGAGTGAGCGTATTTTCTTTCTCATAGGTATTCTTACAGTTTTATCAAATTTTTCTAAAATATAGTCTTCAGGAATTCCCCTAGTTTCAGGTCCAAATATTAAATATGAGTCTCCTGTATATTTAACATCAGTATATACTTTGTTTGCTTTAGTTGAAAGTAAATACATATCATTAGTATCAACTTTATTCTTAAAATCTTCAAGATTTTCATATTCAACTATTTCTAACTTGTCCCAATAATCAAGTCCTGCCCTTTTCACTGCCTTTTCAGATATATCAAATCCAAGAGGATGAACTAAATGAAGTTTTGCTCCAAGTGCAGCACATGTCCTAGCTATATTTCCAGTGTTTTGTGGAATTTCAGGTTCAATTAACACAATATTTAAAGCCATTCTTTCACTTCCTTTTGTCACTTATTATATATTATTTTCTAATAGATGTAAATAGTAAAAGAAAAAAGTATTTAAATCAATATTAAATACTTTTAACATAAAATTATTATTTCATATATTCGTTATATAATTTATCCCACATTTCATCATTAACAATTCCTGTTACTTCAAGTCCATATTCTTTTTGGAAACTCATAACAGCCTTTTTTGTTTCACTTCCAAAAATTCCATCTAATGCTATATTAGGAATATTTTGATTTACCAAAGAAACTCTTCTTAAATACTCCTGAAGTCTATACACATACCTTCCCTTACTCCCCTCCTTAAGTACATTATATGATGAATCGGATCCTGGATTTAAGTTATCATTATTGTTTATATTGCTAAAATCAATTCTTTCAATTGCTTTGATTTGGTCTTTTTTGTCATATATAACTTTTAATTTTTCATATGTATTTTTATCCATTATTCCAGTTGTATTTATTCCCATCATATTTTGAAAAGATTTTACTGCATTTGTAGTTTGACTATCATACCTACCATTTAAAGTTATAACGGGCATTTTTGGATATATGTGTACAATACCCATTAGCATATTTTGTAATTTTTTTACCTCTTCTCCTTCGTCCCCTTCTTCTAATGTATTTCTTACACTATTTAATTCATTTGTGCATGTATTATATACATTATTTCTTCTCATAGAAAGTTTTTTTCTTCTTTTAAATAAACCAAACATTTATATCACCTATTAAATATGTATGTACAAAATACTCATTTATTCTTCATTTTTCTTGCTTTTTATATACATTAGTGATAATATTTTAGTGGAGGAAAAATATATGAAACATATAATACTTGCAAACCCTGTATCAGGAAAAAAGAAAGGAAAAATATATGCCTTAAGAGTACAAGACCTTCTAAAGAAAAATAATATAAATGCCGAAATTATTCTTTCTGAATACCCTAAACACTTAACTAAAATTGCACATGATTTATCAAAAAAAGATAGCTATAGATTTTATGTATTGGGAGGCGATGGAACTTTAAACGAGGTGGCCTCTGGAATAGTGGGTACATCTTCTGAAATTGTTGTTATTCCTTGTGGAACTGGAAATGATTTTTTAAGATCAATTTCAAAATATATGAGTATGAGAAAAATTGTAAAAGAATCTCTTGGAAAAAAATCTACACCAACAGATATAATAACATATGGAAAAAACAAATACTGCATTAATATTTTAAATATGGGATTCGATGCAATGATAGCTAAAAATGTAGATAAATTTAGAAATTTTCCTTTTATATCTGGTTCAGCTAAGTATAACCTTTCAATACTATACACTCTAACATCTGCAAAAAATTTTAAATTTAAAATAAGAAGCAAGGATAAAGTTTTGAAAGGTAGATTTACGTTAGCTGCAATTGCAAATGGAAAATATTATGGTGGTGGTATTAAACCATGTCCAAATGCAAATGTAAATGATGGATTCTTAGATTGTTGTATTATAGATTCAACAGAATTATTTAGTAAAATAAAATTATTACCAAAGTATAAAAAAGGTAATCATACCAACCTAAAACAAGTTAATATTTTTAAATCAAAGGATGTTTCTATAGTTTCTACAAGAAAATTCCCAATAAGTGTTGATGGAGAAATATATTATACAAATAAATTACATATGAAAGTCTTACCTAAAGCAATAAACATTGTACATATTTAATGATAAAATAAAAAAGCCCTAAAGGATAAAATCCTTTAGAGCTTTTTATTTTTATATTTCCTTCTATTCTTCGTTATCTTCTACATTCTCTCTTTTCTTAAGTAAAGGATATAATACAACATCACGTATGTTATAACTGTTAGTTAAGAATTGTAAAAATCTATCTATACCAAGTCCCCATCCAGATATTGGAGGCATTCCATATTCCATTGCCTTGATATACTCGTTATCCTTACTCATGGCTTCTTCATCACCTTTTGCTTTTAGTTCACTTTGTTCTCTTAAACGTTTATCTTGTTCCTTTGAATCTACAAGCTCAGAATAACCATTAATTATTTCTTGTCCATTTACAACTAATTGGAATCTATCTGAAACAGTTGGATCTTCATCATTTGATCTTGCAAGTGGTGATAAATCAACAGGATGTTTTGTAACAAATACTGGATTTATCATCTTTGGTCTACTTACTTTTTTGTATAACTGATCTATTAGATTTCCTCTACCTAGCTTGTCTAAATCTGGTGTTTCCAAATCAATTTTATGTTTTTTAATTTCTTCTAATAATTCTGAAGCTGTTTTATATTTATCAATATCAATTCCTGAGTCCTTCAAAATAAGGTCTCTAAATCCAATTTCAGGCCATTCATTGCCAAAATCTACTTCTGTATCACCTATCATGATTTTTAAATCTCCGTTATTGATATTTGAAATTATGTACTTAATCAAATCAGAAGTAAGTTTCATATTATCTTTATAATTATAATAAGCACTGTATCCTTCTATCATTGTAAAATCTTGTAGATGATTTACACTAATACCTTCATTTCTGAAATCTCTTGCAATTTCATATATATTTGTAAATCCACCAATAATAAGTTTTTTTAGAGTAAGCTCAGGAGAAATTCTTAAAAAAACATCTGCATCATATGTATTATGGTGTGTTATAAATGGTCTAGCAGTTGCACCTGAAGCCGTATTTTGAAGAACAGGTGTTTCTACTTCGATAAATCCTTTATTGTCAAGAAATTCACGTATTAATTTTATAACTTTAGATCTTAAAAGAAATCTTTTTTTTGTATCATCATTCATAATTAAATCAAGATGTCTTTCTCTATATAATGTTTCTCTATTTGTTATTCCATGGAATTTTTCTGGAAGAGGCCTTAGTGCTTTTCCAAGAAATGTATATTTATATACTTGTACAGTTTTTTCACCTGAACCTGTTATAAAGATATCTCCTGTAACACCAATAAAATCTCCAACATCAAGTGTTTCATGAATTTTTTTGTATAATTCCTCTCCTAAATCCTCTCTTTTCATACAAAGTTGAATGTGTCCCTCTACATCTCTTAAGTCAATAAAGCTAATTTTTCCCATTTTCCTTTTTGACATTACACGACCGGCAACACTTACATCTTTAGTTCCTGGTTCTAAAGCCATAACTTCTTTTAATGAATGAGTATATTTAAAGCTATCTGGTCTTGTATTAAATCCATATTCCTTTAACTTTGCTTCCTTCTCTTCACGTACTTTTTTTAATTCAATAATATCTCCCATTTTTCCACTCCTTTTTAGAAATATTTGGTTATTTAAATTTTTTTACAATCTTTTTATAGATAGTATTTTGTATTTTATAACTCCTCCTGGAGTTTCAACTTCAACTTCATCACCTTTTTTAGCACCAATTAAGGCTTTTCCAACTGGAGATTCATTAGATATTTTATTATTCTTCATATCTACTTCTGTTGCTCCAACAATTCCATAAGTTATATCTTCATCAAATTCAAAATCATGTACTGTAACTTGAGTTCCTATACCAACTTTTCTTGTTGATACTTCATCATCGTCAACAACTTTAGCTATTCTTAACATGTTTTCTATATCTTGAATCTTTGCTTCAAGTAATGCTTGCTCATTTTTTGCGTCATCATATTCTGAATTCTCAGATAAATCGCCAAATTCCCTTGCAATTTTTATTCTTTCAGCAACTTGCATTTTCTTTGGCCCTTTTAAATATTTTAATTCTTCCTCTAATTTATTGTACCCTTCTGTTGTAAGTACTATATCACGTTCTTCCATTATTTAATCTCCTCCTAAAACAACATATATATTATACACTAAGTGTCAAGTATAATACATTTTTAATATATATCATTTAAAAAGAAAACCTAATTTTACCTTACTGAAATTATTTTTATTAATTTCCAATCTATTTAAAATAGTAAGTATTTCTGGTTCATATCTTTTATAGCATATATATTCATCACTCATAACATCCATATCTACATCATTCAGATCTAAATATAACGATTTACTATTTAAAATATATTTTTGAATAAAACTATCTCTATCGATCTTACTATACAATAAATAGATGTTATATTTTTGAATGTTTCTTCTTCCAATTAAATCAATCGTTGTGCCATATTCATTATTTATTTTTTGAATAAAGCCCTGTAATTTTGCACTATCATACTTATTAATATTTTTTGTCTTTAAAATATCAATAAATTTGTATTTTGAAATATATTCAAGCAATTTTTTTTCATCATAATCTTTTATATGGTCCAAAACTATTAGTATTTTTAATTTGCAAAGATCAATTTTATTGTCTCTAATATATTTATCCATATATATCTTGTCATTTACCTTTAAATTATTTTTTATATCAAGTTCCTCATATATTGTAACTTTGTTTAATCTAAATAGACCTAATATATATTTTTTTATTAATTGATTCTTATCAAATTCCTTGGAAAATATCAGATGTACAACATCGTTTTTTCCGTATTTTCTATTTATATTTAGTTTTAAAATTTTATCATATATAGAATATTTTCCTTTTTGTAACTGAATATTTATATATTCTCTATCAATTCTTATGTATGTAATTTTTGATAAGGAATTATTTAAAATGTCATCATTTACAATATATTTAAAAATTTTATTAGTAACTAATTTTCTTATATTATTTATACTTTTTTTCTCTTTGGAATCCTTACACTTAAAATCTATAAAAATAGTGTTCATATTTCCCCCAATACTTATACATATTATATATGAACATATTTTTATATTATTACAACTTAAATAATTTTTCCTATTTCTTTACAATATTTTTTATATTTACACCAGTTTTTGTTCTATCTAATTTTGTTAGTAGTAATTCTTTTAAAGTATCACCTGTAAGTTCTCTTCTTAATTTTCCATTTTCAACAAGAGAAATTATACCTGTTTCTTCTGAAACAACAATTACAAGAGCATCAGATATTTCAGTAATTCCTACAGCCGCTCTATGTCTTGTCCCAAGATTTTTTGGAACAGAAACTTCAGAGGCAAGTGGTAAAATACATTTTGCAGCAAGTATTTCTGACTTATCAATTACAATTGCACCATCATGAAGAGGCGTACGGGGCATAAAAATATTCTGAATTAATTCTGATGATACTTTAGCAGATAAGTTTACACCTTCTTTTAAAACTTCTGATACCTTAGTATTTCTTTCTATTACAATAAGAGCTCCTATCTTTTTTAGTGACATTATTTCAACAGCTTTTACAATCTCAGATATTGAATGTTTAACCATAATGTTATCGTCCATATCAAAAATTCCAACTAACTTACTTCTTCCAAGTTTTTCAAATACGTTTCGTATTTCGGGTTGAAATACGACTATTAGCAATATTACTCCATAAGTTACAAAATTAGTCAAAATAAAATTTAATATTACCATATTAAAAACTTTTGCAATTATAACAAGGAAAGCAAGCATCAATATCCCTTTTACAATTTGTTTTGCCCTTGTTTGCCTTAAAATTCTAATTATATAATATGCAATAAATAAAACAATTGCAAGATCTATTACAAGTATAAAAACTCTCCATGGACTAGTAAGGTCAAGTGCATCTTTTAAAAAATACATCAGTTCTATTATTTTAAGCCATATTGTATGAAACATAAAGTTCACCACCTATATATTTTGAACAGCTGAAATGAGAACAGCAAACATTGAAAATACCATCGAAAATATAAGTATTCCAACTATAGTATATTTTAAAATACTTCTTCTTTTTTCCATTAAAATCACCTCTTTATATTTCAAATTTTCCATCAAACCATTTTGTAATTTCGTCAATCTTAACTCTTTCTTGTTCCATAGTATCCCTATTTCTAATAGTAACACATTTATCTTCTAAAGAATCAAAGTCAAATGTTATACAATAAGGTGTTCCAACTTCATCTTGTCTTCTATATCTTTTACCTATTGATCCTGCAACATCATAATCACAATTATATTTTTTAGAAAGTAATGAATACACTTCTTCAGCTCCTTCAGATAATTTTTTAGAAAGAGGTAAAATTGCAATTTTTACAGGTGCAATAGATGGATGTAATTTTAAAACAACTCTTGTATCATCATCATTTATCTTTTCTTCTAAATATGCATCACATAGAACAGCAAGTGTAAGTCTATCACATCCAAGAGACGCTTCAATAACATATGGAATAAATTTTTCACCAGTTTCTGGATCTAAGTATTCCATTGACTTTCCACTATATTCCTGATGCCTTGATAAATCATAATTTGTCCTATTATGTGTACCACATAATTCATCCCATCCGTGAGGATACTTAAATTGAATATCACATGCTTCCTTAGCATAGTGAGCTAATTTTTCATGGTCTTTAAATCTAAGGTTTTCTTTATTGATTCCTATTGAAGTTATAAAGTTCATTTGTTTTTCTTTATATTCTTCATAAAACTTACTATCTGTTCCTTCTTTACAGAACCATTGGTGTTCCATTTGTTCAAATTCAATTGTTCTAAAAGTAAAATTTCCAGGTGTGATTTCATTTCTAAATGCCTTACCAATTTGGCCTATTCCAAATGGAATTTTGCTTCTTGATGTTCTTGCTACATTTAAGAAGTTAACAAACTCACCTTGAGCAGTTTCTGGTCTTAAATAAACAACAGAAGTTTGGTCTTTTACAACTCCTCTTTTTGTTTCAAACATTAAGTTGAATTCTCTTATCTCAGTATAATTTACCTTACCACAGTTTGGACATGGTATTTTATGTTCTACGATGTAATCATACAATTCTTTATCATTTAAAGTATCAGGATTTATTTCATCTGTAAATGATTCAATTAATTTATCTGCTCTATGCCTTGTTTTACACTCTTTACAATCAATTAAAGGATCAGAAAAGCTTCCTACATGTCCAGATGCTTCCCATACTCGTGGATTCATAAGAATTGCGGCATCAACGCCATAACTATCTTTATTTTCCTGAATAAATTTTTTCCACCATGCTTTTTTTATATTATTTTTAAGTTCAGCTCCGTATGGACCGTAATCCCAAGTATTGGCAAGCCCTCCATATATTTCTGAACCAGGATATACATATCCTCTTTGTTTACATAGATTAACTATTTTTTCCATTGAATCTACCATAATAATTCCTCCTAATTATTTATAGTAATATCTATAACTCCATATTTACTATCTACAAGTTCACCTTCATTAAATATTAAATGAAACTTTCCTTCTTTTATATAAAAAGGTTTTACGCCTGTATAGGTGTAATTGAAATCTGATTCCTTCATCATCTTATTCGAAACAACATAATCCTTTATAGAGTCTCGTATAATTGTTTTGTAATCTTTACCAAATAAAATTTGTGCAATATTATTTGATTGAGTTATCTGCTCCTTAGTTGCGGCATCAATATTGTATGTTTTTATTTTATTCATAGTATTTTTCTTTGCAGAATCATCAACAATTCTTTCATAAATTGTTACAGATATAATTTTATTTTCTTCAATCATATTTTCATATACATTGTAAGTTACTGTGTATGTATATTTACTTGAAGCTGAGGCCATTTGCTCTTTTAGACTATTAAACATATCTGTATAATATTTATTTATTTCATTATTTATACTTGAAAGTTCTTCACCCTCAATAGATATAACTGGAAGAGTCATATTTGCTTTCATTTTTGAGTTAGACGTATCTTTTATTATTTTATCTTTAACAACATATTGAATACTTTGGTTTTTCTTTGTTATTTCGTCTTTATTTGCCTTATCTACATCAACTAAACTTTGCGTTTGTGTATTATCAGCACTTGTTCCCACTACAGCAGGTTCTTCTTCCATTTTAAGTCCAAAATATAATATTGTTCCACCTATAATAAAGAAAAGTAAAAGACCAATTACAACACCCTTTGAACTTTTCTTTTTTTCAGTTAATTTCATAGTTTCCATTTACTATCACCCTCGCTACATATTTTACTACATATTATCTTTTTTTTCAACTAAATTAAATATAAATAGTTTATTTACTAATAGATTTTACGTTAATATTTATTCCAAATAAGTTTATACCTGTAGTTTTATCAACCGAATAAATCACTGTGTTCTTTATTTCAGAACTAAGTTTTGGAATATTATATCCAAACTTAATTTCAATATCAATATCCAATTTCATACCGTCTATAAATTTATTTGTATTTACTCTCATTACCTTACTTACACCAGGTACTCTTGAAACGCTATATGTTATTATATCATTAATTACAGTATCAGAAATAACAAAATTACCTAAATAACTATATGTTGGACGAATAATCGTCTTTTCATAGTTATCTTCATCTTCATCATCAGCGTTTTTATTGAAGAAATTAAATATTTTTAAGGAATCTAAAAAATACCCTGAAAATTGTTTTTTTATTTCAAAAGTAGGAACTGGTACAATATGCTTACCTTCTTCAGTTCTTGACCTTCTTGCTTCTTCTATTTGCTCCTTTGTCGCTACCTCTTCAATATATATTGTGTGACATATTTCATCTAATTCTAAATTCTCGGCAATTGTTTTTACCATTTTATCAGATGTACCAAGTATTAGTATTTTATCAATCTTTTCTTTTTTTATAAAATCAGCCATTTGCTTTTTTCTAGATTCATCTAAAAATATAGCTGCCTTAACAGAGGCTATTTTACTAGCCTCTGTTTTAGCAGATTTTCCTGCAATTACTTTATTATCTTTAATTAATATGGCATCATCTATTATATACCTGATCCCATATTTCTTTGCAACACGCTGTGCGTTATAACTCTTTCCCGTTCCTGTCTTACCAACAAAAGCATATACTTGCATATATAAACACCTAAACTTTCATTAAATCTTTTGCAGTCAAACTAAATTTTCCATCATCTTTTCCGATTTCAGTAACTTTAACAAGAATGTCATCTCCAACTTTTAATACATCTTCAACTTTCTTTATTCTTTCATTTGAAATTTGAGATATATGTAGAAGTCCTTCTTTACCAGGTAATACCTCGACTAAAGCTCCAAATTGTAAAATCTTAGTTACTTTACCCATATATACTTTACCAAGTTCAACGTCTTCAGTAAGAGATTTTATTGTAGTTATTGCTTTATCAAGCATTTTTGCATCTACACCTGAAACAAAAACTGTTCCGTCATCTTCAATATCAATTTTAACACCAGTTTCATCAATTATTTTATTTATAGTTTTTCCACCAGCACCAATTACATCACCAATTTTAGATGGATTAATTTTTATACTTTCAATTTTAGGAGCATATTTTGATAAATTAGTTCTTGGTTTTTCAATTTCTTTTAACATAATTTCATCTAGTATATACTCTCTTGCTTTTTTAGTTCTTGCAAAAGCTTCCTCTATTATTTCATATGTAAGACCATCAATTTTAATGTCAACTTGAATAGCTGTAATACCTTTTTTTGTACCACCAACTTTAAAGTCCATATCACCAAAGAAGTCTTCTATTCCTTGAATATCAGTTACCATTACATAATCTGAAGTATCCCCATTGTTAGTAAATAATCCTGTAGAAATTCCAGCAACAGGAGCCTTAATTGGAACTCCAGCATCCATAAGTGCAAGTGTTGATGCACAAATACTACCTTGTGAAGTTGAACCATTTGAGCTTAAAACTTCTGATACAACCCTAATTGCATATGGAAATTCTTCTTTTGAAGGTATTACAGGTTCTAGAGCACGTTCTGCTAAAGCACCATGTCCAATTTCACGTCTTCCAGGTCCTCTTGCAGGTCTTGCTTCTCCAACACTATATGATGGCATGTTATAATGATGCATATATCTTTTTGTTACTTCCTCATCTAGTCCATCAAAAGTTTGCTCTTCTGAAACACTTCCTAATGTTACAAGTGATAAAACTTGAGTAAGTCCTCTATTAAATAATGCACTACCATGAACCCTATTAAATAAGCCCACTTCACATGATAGAGGTCTAATCTCATCATGTGCCCTTCCATCTACTCTTTTTCCTTCTTCTTTTACCAATGTTCTAACAGCTTTTTTCTCAGCTTTATATAGTGCTTCTGATAACATAGATTTATTGTTTTGATATTCTTCTTCGCCATATTTTTTTATGTATTCATCTATGACAAAATTATCTACATTAGTAACGTTTTCATCTCTTTGTTTCTTAGTATCTGTTTGAACTGCTTCTTTTAATTTTTCTGTTGCAAGCTCATCAACAAACCTAACCATTTCTTCAGGAACAGCAAAAGATTTATATTCTGCTTTTTTCTTTCCAACTTCACTTTTAATTTCTTGTATGAATTTGCAAAGTTTCTTTATTTCTTCATGCCCAGCTTTAATAGCTTCTAGCATTTTTTCATCTGGAACTTCTTTTGCTCCAGCTTCAATCATACATACTTTATCTTCTGTAGCAGACACTGTAAGATCTAAAGTTGACTTTTCTCTTTGCTCTAAATTTGGATTTAAAACAATTTTATCATCTACAATTCCAACTTTTATTGAACCTACTAACTTATCAAATGGAATGTCAGATATGTTAAGTGCAATAGAAGCACCAATTGCAGCTGGTATTTCAGGTAAAATATCTGGATCAACTGCAAGTGTTAAAGCATTTATTGATGTATCATTTCTATAGTCCTTTGGAAATAACGGTCTAAGTGGTCTATCAATTACTCTTGATACCAAAATTGCCTTTGTTGTTGGTCTACCTTCTCTTTTTACATATCCTCCAGGAATCTTTCCTACAGCATAAAGTCTTTCTTCATAATCTACAGAAAGTGGCAAAAAATCTATACCATCTCTTGGCTCTTTTGACATAGTTACATTAACTAAAACTGCAGTATCTCCGTATCTTACTAGACAAGATCCATTAGCTTGAGATGCCATTTTTCCCGTTTCTACAACTAAATTTCTTCCTGCAAACTCTGTTTCAAATTTTTTATACATATTTTTCCTCCTACTCTGGGGGATGTAATAATAATTTGTAAATACATTAATTATATACTCACAAATTATTACTACACAAACCCCAATATTATCTACGGATATTATACTATATTTAATCTAATACTTCAAGAAAAAAATA
>USJA01000018.1 GCA_900554875.1 uncultured Clostridium sp.
TATATATTTAAATTATATTTATTACTCCTTATACTTCTAAAACTTCAAGTGGTGTGTAGTTTGCCATAAGTCTTTTAAAGCCATATTTGTCAAACATAATTTCTAATTTAAAGTCATCACCCTCTGCTTCAATATTTTGTATAATTCCTTCTCCAAATTTTTTATGTTTTATTCTCATTCCTACCGTATAATTTACGTTTTTCTTTTCAGTTACAACTCTATTTGTATTACCAGTTATATTTTTTAAGAAGTTATCAACACTCATACCAAAACTTGCCTTTTTAGATACTTTAGAATCTATTTTTCCATATCCACTACCAATATTTGAAAGAATACCTTGGACTTTAGTGTATTCATTATCAAGATTTTTTTCTTTTTTCTTATTATTTTTATGAATGTTATCCCTAGAATCCTCATCAAGAAGTTCCTCTGATATTTCATCTATAAACCTTGAAGGATAAGAGTATGTTGTCATACCATAAAGTGTTCTTTTGTTTGTATTTGTAAGAAATAATTTTTCTTTTGCTCTTGTTATTCCAACATAACAAAGTCTTCTTTCTTCTTCAGTAGATTCATCTTCTTCTATAGATTTTTTAGATGGGAAAAGTCCCTCTTCCATACCAACTAAAAATACAACATTAAATTCAAGACCTTTAGCACTATGCATAGTCATAAGAGTAACAGCTTCTGCACCTTCCTCTAAACTATCTACATCAGATACCAAAGCAATGCTATCTAAGAAATCAGCAAGTGTATTATCTGCATTTTCTTTTTCAAATTCCATAGCAACACCAATAAATTCCATAAGATTATCAAATCTCATTTCACTTTCCTTATCTTCAGTTTCATTTAGCATAGCTTCATATCCAGAGTTTTTTAGTACTAATTTTATATATTCTGATACAGGCATAGTATCTTTTTTAGAAATAAGATCTTCCATCATATCCCTAAACATTATTATATTTCCGGCACTTCTAATTCCAACTAAATTATCACTATCTTTGATTACGTTATATATAGAAGTATTGTTAGCAGCTGCAATTTCATCTAATCTATCTAAAGCTGTATTTCCAATTCCTCTTTTTGGTTCATTTATTATTCTTCTTAAAGATATATTATCATTTGGGTTTTGAATAAATTTAAGATAACTTGTAATATCCTTTATTTCTTTTCTTGCATAGAACTTTATACCACCAATTAGTCTATATGGTGTACCTGATCTCATAAATACTTCTTCAAGTACACGAGCCTGTGCATTAGTTCTAAACAAGACAGCAAAATCAGAATATGTCTTATTTTCTTTTTTACATATTTCATCTATTTTATCAACAATATATTCTACTTCTTCATACTCATTTGACAATGTATTATATACTATTTTATCCCCTTGCTTATTCTCTGTCCAAAGTTTTTTATCAATCTTTGATTTATTATTTTTTATAACCTCATTTGCTGCCTCAAGTATAGTTTTTGTACTTCTATAATTTTCTTCTAATTTTACAATTTTAGCATTTGGAAATTCTTTCTCAAAATTTAGTATATTTGAAATATCTGCACCTCTAAATCCATATATACTTTGTGATTCATCACCAACTACACATATATTTCCATGTGCTGCTGAAAGTAAAGATATTAACAAAAATTGTATTTTATTTGTATCCTGATACTCATCAACTAATATGTATTTAAATTTGTTTTGATAGTATTCTAACCTATCTGGATTATTCATAAACACTTTTACAGTTAGCATTATTATATCATCAAAATCTATTGCGTTATTTTTCTTTAACAGTTCTTGATATGAAATATATACTTGTGCTACCTTTTCTTTTCTGAAATCTCCAGATGCTTCTGTTAAATACTCTTCTGGACCTTTCATATTATCCTTTGCTCTTGATATTTCATATTTTATATATGAAACTGGATATTCTTTATCAGATATATTTAATTTCTTTAGTACTTCTTTTATAACCTTTTCTTTATCTAATTCATCAAATATATTAAAATCTCTAGAATATCCTAAAAGTTCTATTTCTCTTTTTAGAATTCTTACACAAACTGAATGAAATGTCCCAAGCCAAATATCATTTGCATTTTCTTCTACAAGTGATAATACTCTTTCTTTCATCTCTTTGGCTGCTTTATTTGTAAATGTAATAGCTAAAATTTCCCATGGCTTTACAATATTTTGTTCTAATAAATATGCTATTTTATATGTAAGTACACGAGTTTTTCCACTTCCTGCACCTGCAAGTATTAAAAGTGGTCCGTCAGTGTAGCTTGCTGCTTCCCTTTGTTTATCATTTAATTTATCTAATAAATTGCTCATATAATACCTCTTTTCAAACTTTTGTTTATACCACAATATTATATCAATTTTTAGTATAAAGTGCAATGAAAATTTAATAAATCAAACAATAAAATATTACTCTAATAAATTAGTAAACTAAAAAATAAAGTACCTAAAAAATTGGTACTACATTACATTAATTATTTTTTTATACAAATATTTTATAATTACATATATCCTAAATACTCACTATTCCGCCATAGTCAACAACAGGAATATTCTTAAAATCAACTAATTTTAATTTTTTTCTCTTTACAAATTTTTCAATTTTATGATTTCTATCTATATATTTTCTATCCCCAAATATTATTACCTTATCATCAAGTCTTGCAATACATCCTCCAATAAATCCTGACATATTAGAATACTCATTATTATTTTTAAGTAATTTTATATCAATTTTATCTTCTACTAGAAGCACATCAATATTGTTTTTCTTTAGAATATCTGCTATTTTTTTATCAGTAACTATGGCACTATTTTCATCTATCACAGCAATACTACAATTACTATATCCTTGATTTATATTTATCATATTTAATTTCTCATCTTTTATTATCTCCATTACTTTTTCGTCGGTATATTTAAAATTATGTATAACATTATATCCTATTTGACAAACGTTATATGCTATATCAAATGGGTATTCTTCTCTTAATATACTATTACCTTTTATGCATTTATCATAACAACTATTTAATTTATTATAAAATGTAGGTTCAACGACTATTTTATCATTTAGTTTAGTAAAAAATATGTCTGCATGACTAGATATTTCATCATATACATTATTTGAGCTTTCAACTTTCCATATGTTATATCCAAGAGACTTAAGATACTCTTCTTCACATTTCCTTATCTTTTTATCAACTATTATCATATTCTTCTCTTCCTTCTTTTAGTAATTATTTTTAATAAAAATCCCATATATTTAATTTACCTCTAGCTGGGATTTTTTCATCTAAAATTTCAACATTATCAAGTATCCATGCATACCTTCCAATTGAATAATCTCCACATAAATACTCAATTTTATTTTCTTTTATCTTATTAATAAATTTTTCATCCATATAAATACAGTCGACTAAATTACATTTACATATAATATTGCCATACTCCATCTTAATATCAGGAATCAATGCTATTAATTCTTGTATATGCTTATCCACTTTTACTTTCTTCTTACTTGCATGAATATATAACTCACCCCTATATGAAGTTTTCCAACTTCTTGTTTCAATACTTTTTTTACCACTTGCAATAAGAGATGCCCATGGCTCTATTATTGATAAAACCTTCATTTTCTTCACCCTTTCTTTAATTATATCACATAATTTTAAATAATTTATATCATTTTTAAAAATATTATTGATTTTTTGAATAGTTGGATATAATAAATATATATGTTTAGGAGGATTTACTATGGGAAGAGGAAAATATGATACTTGTGAAAACTGTATTCACTATGATGAAAGAAGAGAAATTTGCAGACTTGATAAAAAAGAAGTAGAAGAAGATGATTGGTGTAAACACCACAAAATTGAAGATGAAGAAGATTAACAAATAGTTTTAAGGTGCCTAGAAATATCTAGGCACCTTATTTTAGTGTACTAACAACTTTTCAAATACGATTGAAACGTCATCTTCTCTTTTTTCTCTTGGAAAGAAAAAAACAATTTCTTTTAGATCTGATAATAATTTCGGTACACATACTGAAATATTATTTTGACCTCTTTTTAAAGAGGTTCTCTCAGATTTTTCTGGAGCTCCTCCTGACATAACCGTTTTAAACTCAACTGAAACGTTTAAATCAGAACTGCAACTAATAATAGCATCAATTCTTGTCGGCATATCAAGCTGTATATCTACACCGTTTCTTAAAGCGAATCCAACTCCAACAGGTTTGGATGAAAAATCAATTAAATTTTTCTGTCCACTCTCTGTAATTCTTCCAAAATCATTTTCTCCCCCAAAGGAGAAAACAAAAAAAATTTGATTAGTCATAAAAAATCCTCCAATTGTTAAATTTTAATTTATTTGACCTATATTTATTATATCATTTTTCATAAATTATGTCAAATAAAATCAAAATTTATAATATTATTAAAACTTTTAATAAATATTTACAACTATATATTTTTTATAACATTCCATCTCAAAAATATTTTTTAGTTTTAATATTAATCATTTATAATAAATCCTTTTTCCTCAAAATAAATGTAATAATTACTGTAACTAATATAGAAATTGTAATTACGCCATAAAAACCTATTGTACTAGTATTAAATGGAAAATCAACATTCATCCCGAGAAAACTTGCAATCATTGTTGGAATTGAAATTACAAGTGTTATTGAAGTAAGCCATTTCATAACTGTATTTAAGTTATTAGATACAATGGTTCCAAACATATCAACTATTCCATTTAATATCTCACTATATGTCTGAATCATTTCAATTGCTTGTCTATTTTCTATAAGAGTATCTTCAAGTATATCCTCATCTTCATCATATAATGGTAAAACTTTTCCCTTATTTAATTTTTCAAGAACAACTTGATTTCCTTTTACAGAAGCATTAAAATATACCATTGTTTTTTCAAAAGTCATCATCTTAAGTAACTCTTTGTTACTCATTGATTTTAGCATCTTGTTTTCAAACTTATCCAAATCTCTATTTATATATGTAAGATATCTAATATAATCTTGGGCTATACCATATAATATTTGAAAAGTGAATCTTGATTTTTTGTCTGTTTCAACACCAAATTTATTCTCACTTAAAACTTTATATACAGAGTTAATCCTTACCTGTGATATAGTTATTAGTATTTCATCTCTTACTATTATCATTCCAAGTGGCATTGTGGTATATACTTTTCCTCCATCATTCATTTCCGTTGCAGGAGAGTCTACAACAATAAGGATAGACTCATCCTCAACATCTATATGTGCCTTTTCTGCTATATCCAATGGATATCTAAGTAAATGTTCTTTTATTCTTACTGATCTGCTTATTTTTCTAATTTCGTTATCTGTAGGGGATACCATATTAATCCAACATCCTTTTACTGGCTTTTCTATTTTCTTTAAATTTCTAGTTTTTGTTTCTGTTATATATATATCTACCATAAATAAATCCCCCTTTTCCAACATTATTATTTTATAATATTGGTCTTTTTTTGTCAATATTTAGCGTATCCTGACTTTTACTACATTGTAAGTACTCCGTTTTCGTTATCCACAACAAGTAAAACCTTTTCCTCTTTTCCATCTTTCGCATTAATATATATTAAAAATTCTCTATCATCAATTTTCCCTTTAAATTCATATGTTAATACCTCTGAATTTGATTCAGTAGGTATTATAGCAAGGTCTGAAGATAATATCTCTATTTTTGAATTAAGAATACTTCTTGCTTTTTTCTCCGTAATAACAGGTGTTAGTTCTGTCCTGTTTGTATGGTTAAATATGTAACCTCCCGCTTCATATCCGCATACCTTACCGTCATCGAGTGCAATTTTTACCTTTACCAAATCAGGATAAATTATAACATTATCTTGAATTGCTGCATAATTAATAACTACCATGTTTTCAGTTTTTTGATAATATGTTTCTTTTACATTTTCTATACCTATTTTTTTTAAAAATTCTAACGCTTTTATGTTTGCTTCCTCAATAGACACATTACACTCCTTTACCTTTTTGTCACCAATCATAAGATATAACTTACAATCATTTTTTGTTATACTTACACTCCTTTTTTGTTTTCCATCTAGAGTAACATCAAACGTATATAAGTCAATTTTTCCACTAGATTCTCCATTAGATTGTATTTGAACTATATTTTCGTCACCTAAAACAATTTCTTCTAAATACCTTTTTGCTTCATCCTCTGATATTTCATTTTGAGATAAAAACTTAGGAGTTGATGTAAGTAAATGATCAGAAAAAGCACCATCGTATATTAATCCCTCATAATTTTGAAATGCCTTTGATACCTCCGATATACTTGACATGCTATTTGATATATCAACATCTCTTAATTCTTCATTTCCTTTTTTTTCTAATTCATCCCACTTTATTCTACCAGCATTCAAATCATCGTATATATCACTCATTTTTGCTGACAATCTAGATGCATTATTATATATATTTTTTAGATTTTCGTACTCTTCATCTGTGAGTTTTATATCCGAAATATTTTGTTTCATTAATGTATATGAAAAATCACTTACTTGAGTTAAATACTTTGAGGCATTTGCCATAGAATTTTGATTCACTGGTATTTGTTCTATACACTCTTTAGCAAGATTAGCTTGTTTCCATATATCGGCAAGTGTAACAGCACTCATTTTAGGTGTTGATGTAACAAGTAATTTCGCTAAATCAACCTCCACGTTATTTACATATGAAACTGCAAGATACATTGATTTATTGTATTCATCTTGAACTAGATTTTTTTGATTTTTAAAGTTTCTAGTCATTTCTAGTGAAAAAATAATAAAAGCTCCAAATGCCATAAAAATTGCAACACCCACAACTTTTTTATTTGCTTTCTTCTTTATTTTATTAATCTTTATTTCTAACTTTTCTATCATTTTTCTTCCTCCCCAAGTGAAAATTTATGCTCTCCAATAGTGGCAACCACAGGAAGTGAGAATAACCATTTACTTTTAGTTTTAGATGGATTATAGAAGTAAAGAGCCCCATTTGTTGGGTCAGAACCATTCATTGCATCTTGGGCTGCTTTATACACAGTAGAATTTTCTTCTATTGCTGCGTTGAGTTGTCCGTCAGTTACACATGAAAACTGCCCCTTTTGGTATATTACGCCTGCTATTGTATTAGGAAATTTAGCACTTTTTACCCTGTTCATTATTACAGCTCCAACTGCAACTTGCCCCTCATATGGTTCCCCCCTTGCCTCACCGTTTATTAGCCTTGCAAGAAGTTTTACCATATCATCTCCACTTGGAGTACTTGTACTTGTTGAACTTTGATTTTGCTCTTTTTTTTCATCTAAATCAGATATTACACTAATTATTTTACCTTTTTTTATATATGAAAACATATCTATTCCATTAACAGAAACATAAAACATAACCATTAATATTAAAATTAAAGGTAAAAAAAGTGCATATTTAATTTTTAGTTTCATTTATATATCCTCCACTAAATCATAATTAGTTTTTGCAAATGAAAATTAAATATGCATTAAATATTTTTAAAAAATATAATGTAATACTATAAGGCAAATAACTCCAGGTACACCTAATGTCCCTGATATTACTGCTGTTACAATATTAAATGGAATGTGAAGTCCTATACTCTCACCAAAAATATTTGTTATTATAATTAATAAAACACCTATAAATATGTTAAATAATAATTTAATTATTTTTTTAAAAGGCCATGAAAATATTTTTGCAATTATTATAACTGCTATAACGCATAAAGAAAATATAACATATTGCATATTGATACCCCCATAATACAATACATTATACTTGTCTTTTTAAATTTTATACCAAAAAAACTGCTAAAAAATTAGCAGTTTTCAAATTTTACTATTTTGTAGCTTCTACACCAACATATTCAGACTTGTCAAATGCAAGTATTAATTGGAATATAAATGGTAAGAAGATTAAACCTACAGCAAATCCAGTTCCTTTACCAAATGCTTTTGCAAGTCTTATATTAGATATAATGCTAAGTACAAAGAAAGCAATCATAACTAAAAAGTTTACAAAAGGAATTATAGATCCGATAAGCATTAGAAGTAATAATGGATTTAAACCAACAATTTGGTATAACACTACCATATTGTAAACAGGTACTATAGCTGCCCAACCTGGTTTACCAGCTTTTGTGAAAATTTTCCACATTGCAACTATTCCAAGTACACATATAGCTATACAAAATATAGAATAAGTAACAACAGCTCCTGTAGATATACCAGATGTTAAATCTGCAGTTTTATATGAATAAGTATAATTCATGTTTTTTCACCTCCTAAAAAACATTCCTATAAAATTAGAATATTATATTCTATAAAAATATTATACTATCTATGAAGAGTTTTGTCAACTTTTATCGAATATGTTATCTTTTTTATATTTTTATCATATAATTTAATAGAGTTTATATTTTAATTATTCTTGTAATGGAGGTAATGGATATGGGAAACGCATATAAACTAAAAAATGGATTTTGGATTAACGTACGGGAAGGTATATTTGATCTCTTTTTAGATGATGATTTAATTATCAATGACTGTCATAATTTTTCATTTATTTATGATAAGTTAATTGTAATAAAAAAAGGGCAAACAATAACCATTTTTTCTATTAAGCCAGAAGAAAAAAATGGAAAAAAAATACCGAATAAGTTAGCAACATTTTCAAATACTAGCCCAAATATATTTGCTGATATTGTAATTGGTGAATATTGCTACACTATTGATTATAACTGTCAAATCACAATTTCCCCTTCTAAACGAAGATTTAATCCAAAAATCAATTAACAAAAACCACGATAGCTATATTTAGACTATCGTGGCTTTTTATTTAAATTATTCTAATTATATCTTTATAGGTTACAAACAATGTTAATAATATTAGCAAACCAAATCCAATATATGAAATTATCGCTTCAACGTTTTCAGAAACCTTCTTCCTAGTAATTGTTTCAAATAGTACAATTACTACTTTTCCTCCGTCAAGTGGAGGGAAAGGCATAATGTTTGCAACACCAACAGCAAGAGAAATCATGGCCATCAAATTTAGGAAACTAATAAATCCTTTAGATTTTGAAACGACCTCTCCTATTCCCACTATTCCTGACATATCATTAATTCCAACTTTCCCTTTAAAAAGATCAACATATGAACCAATTATATTTGATACATCACTTACAGTATTACATATTGCATATTTTAAATTCGTATTTACAATTTGTGTACTTTCAATTCCAAGATTAAAGTTTTCTTTTTCAGCTGGTGTAACAGATTTAGTTAATGTTTCACCTTTTCTATCAATTGTAAATACAATCTCATTATTTGCATTTTCACGGACTATGGAAATAACGTCAGCTGCATTATTAACGTCCACATCACCAATTTTTAAAATTTTATCTCCAGCTTTAAGTCCAGCTTTAACCGCTGCACCTCCACCTGAAACCATATTAATTTCATTCGTAACAATACCTGAATTCTCATCAGTTTTAAAAGCAATACCAATATTTCCTATTTTTGTAACAGCATTATTTACAACTGCCTTTTTTAATTCTCCATCATGTATATATTCAATTTCAACACTCTGTCCATAATTTACATCTTGATTTATAACATCTGCTAAAATAGATGTCTTTTTACCATTAATGGAGCAAATAGTATCTCCAACTTGTACTCCAGCCTGTTCTAATACAGAATTATCTGTAAATGCAGTTATTTGTGTAGTTGCAGTTTTATACGAAAATGCTATACTTAAAAATATCACTATTGCAAGTATTGCATTCATAATAACACCAGCAACTAGTATTAAAATTTTCTTGTACCATGTAATGTTTGCAAAGGAATGCTCACTATCAGAATTCCCATCTTCTCCCTCAATTGCACAATATCCTCCAAGGGGTATACATCTTAATGAATACATAGTACTCCCAAATTTTTTTTGGAAAATTTTAGGCCCAAATCCAATTGCAAATTCATTAACTTGAACCTTAAAAAGTTTGGAAACAAAAAAATGTCCAAACTCATGTACCGTCGCAACAGCACATATAATCAATAACAATTTAACTATTGTAATTAAAAATGATAACAAATATCTTACCTCCATCTACATAAACATATATACCTTTAAAATAATATATACCAAAGGTGCTACAAACATTATACTATCACACCTATCCAATATTCCACCATGCCCTGGCATTATTGTTCCAAAATCTTTAATCTTACAAAATCTTTTTATAGATGACGCTGATAAATCTCCAAACTGACCAATTATACCAGACACAATAGCCATAAGCATAATAATCCAAATATTTAATTGTATACTAAAACTATACTTTGCAATAACGTATATTATAATATATGCTACTATTACCCCTATAATTCCTGCAATAGAGCCTTCAATAGTCTTTTTTGGACTAACATCGGGACATAGTTTCCTCTTTCCAAATTTACATCCTATTAAATAAGCCATTGTGTCACATGCAAATGCCCCCATAATTACAAACCATATCAATATTCTTCCATTTTCCATCATTAATATTAATTTTAGAAATGAAAATAAGAAAGGAATGTATATAAAAGATAATGCAGTAATTGATACCTCAATAATTGTAGTCTTTAATTTTCTTAATATTGAATAAATAAATGTATACATTAAAAGAAATGAAATACCAACCATAGCAATCATTATTATATTCTTAGTTTCAATATTTAATCCTATAAGTAATATTGGAGTGCAACTTAAATATCCAATAAAAGGTACAACATTATATCCTGCCGATTTAAATGCTTTATTATATTCATACATTCCAATTAAAGATATTGTAAATATAAATATAGTATCAACAATTGGGATATTTAACCAAAGTATAAATATCAGAAAGGCAATAAGAACTATACCTGTAATTACTCTCTTCTTCACAAAATCAACCTTCCACTTCTATATTTCCATTATTTCTTTTTCTTTTTCATCTAATCTATTATCAACTATATCTGTATATTTATCTGTAATTTTTTGAATATCTTGTTCATTTGATTTCAAATCATCCTCTGTTATTTCTGAATTTTTTTGCATTTTTTTACAGTCATCAATTGCATCTCTACGAATATTCCTAATTGCTACTTTTGATTCTTCGCCTAATGTTTTTGTTTGTTTAACTAATTGTTTCCTTCTTTCTTCATTTAGCTCGGGCAACATTAAACGTAATGAATTTCCATCATTTATAGGGTTTACTCCTAACTCTGCAACATTTATTGCTTTTTCACATGCTGATACCATACTTCTATCCCATGGTGTAACTAAAATTTGTCTAGCTTCTGGCACAGAAATTGTTGCAACTTGATTTATAGGACTCATTGTTCCATAATATTCAACCTGTACTTTATTAAGTATTGCAGGATTTGCTCTTCCAGCTCTTATAAGACTTAGCTCTTCATCAAGGTGCTCAATTACTTTTTTCATTTTTTCTTCTATATAATCGTATTCCATAAAAACCTCCTAAATACATTATTACATATAATATTGAATCAATAGCATATTTTCCCATATTTATATATGGTTAACTAAAACTTCTAATACATTTTAACAGATCG
>USJA01000019.1 GCA_900554875.1 uncultured Clostridium sp.
CTTTATAAATATATTGTATAATATAGATGTTGAGGTGGATATTAGATGAAAGAATTAAAGAGATGTATAATACCACTAATATTTACAATTGTAGTATTAGTGATGTTTTTTAATATAAATAAAATAAAAGGAAATACAAACTCAGATAATGCAGGTCTTGTAATTTATGGAGATAATATAAAAACAAATTATGAGCCATTTGTAAAAGATGGAGGATTATATATATCTGTTGATACAATTTCCAAAACAATTGATAAAAATATATACTATGATACAGTAGCGACTAAAGTTATAGTAACAACTGATGATAAAGTTGTAAAATTAAAAATAGATGAAAACAAATTGTCTAAAAATTTTGAATATGTTGACATAGATACTCCGGCAAGAATTGTTAATGGACAACCATATATTGATATTAATCTTTTAAAAGAAGAATATAATATTAAAACTGAATATAACGATAAAACAAATACAATTGTAGTTGATAAATTAAGTACAAGTGATATTCCTGTAAATTATAACTTAGTAAATGTTTACTCTGATATATCAACTAAATCAGATGTACTTGATATGTTAAATACAAGTGATAAGGTTACTGTTTATGCAGATAGTTTAGAACATAAAAGCTGGTATAAGGTTAAGACAGATAAAGGTGTTGTAGGTTATATTTCTAAAAATAACATTACATTACCTGATGAAAATTCATCAGAAAGTAATGAAGAACAAGTTGTAGAAAATGCTAATAAAGATAAAATTGTAATGTTTTGGCAATATGGAAGCAATTTGAATACACTTGGTGATAAAAAGATTGATGGAGTAAATGTAGTGTCTCCAACATGGTACGAACTAAAAAATACAAGTGGAGAAATTACATCAAAATTTAGTAGTAGCTATTATTCAAAGGCAAAAGAATATGGGTATAAAATTTGGCCAATAATAACTAATGGAATAGACTCAACAAATTATTCTGCAAGTGATACATCAGCTCTTTTAAAAAGTGAATATAATAGAGAGAAGTTTATAAAAAATATAAGAGACATTGCTAAAAAAGATAAATTAGACGGAATTAATATTGACTTTGAATCAATGAAAGACGAAGATAGAGACTTATATACTCAATTTATACGTGAACTTACACCAATACTTAGAAATGAAGGCATTACTGTATCAGTAGATTTTTATTTTGTAAGGTATATTGATAGACAAAGAATAGGAGAAGCTGTTGACTATGTGGCACTTATGGGATATGACCAAAAAGGTTCTTGGTCAAATGAAGCAGGATCTATTTCTAAAGTATCAGAAGTTGAAAACCAAATTAATTCTTTAATAAATGATTCACAAATACCTTCAGATAAAATAATACTTGGAGTTCCATTCTATACAAGACTTTGGACTGTAAAAAATGCAACAGAAAAACCAAGTAGCAAAATATACTCAATGCAAGACTGCCAAGATTTCTTATCAAGAAATGATGTTGTAACAGTATGGGATGAAGATGCAGGACAGAATTATGCAGAAGTTGTAAAAGGTGAGCTTACATACAAGCTATGGTTTGAAGATAAAGATTCAATGAGAAAAAGAGTTGAGCTTGTAAATAAATACAATTTAGTAGGAATATCTGCTTGGCAAAAAGGCTTAGAAACAAGTGATATTTGGCAGGTTATAACAGGTAATTTAAAGTAGAAATGTTAGAATTAATTAAATAGGAATGAAGTTTTTAATTCATTTCTATTTTTTTATGACAGACATATCTACATTAATTTTATTTTTTTAGGTTATACATGTAATTTACTAAAAATCAATTGATAGAATGAAAATACTATGGTATAATATTTGGTGATTTGATATTATGTGTAGGAGTGAAAAATGTTAATAAAACCAGAAGATATAAATAAAGTTCTTGAATTAAGTGGAAATGCAGTCTCAACAAGGGGCAAAAAATATTTTGAAAAATCAAAAGTAAAAGTTGCAAAATTAGAAATGAAAGATGATGAAAATTATTCTTCAAAGTCATATGTTGAAGGAACATACATATATGATGTTAATGTATCAAAAAAAGATGATCATATATCATATAGTTGCAATTGCCCAGCACATGCACCCTCTAAGCCTTGTAAACATATTGTTGCTACCATATTTAATATGTATGTAAATGAAGATGAGTATTTATTTGGAAATAAAAACAAAAAAGAAACTATAGATGAAACAAAACTATATAATGGTTATTCAAATAAACTTACACAGATTAATACAAAAAGTAAAATAATTTCATATTATGAAAACCTTGAAATGCCTTCTAAAATAGAAAGTAAGAATGTAAATCTAATCCCAATACTAGAATTTGACGACTTACATAATAATTTTAATGTATTTTTTAGTATTGGCCAAGATAGAATGTATAAATTAAAAGATCTGCAAGAATTCTACGAAAATATGAGAAAAAAAGAAATATATAAGTATGGTGCAAAACTTGAATTTAAACATGAAATTCAAAATTTTAATCCTTCATCAAGAGATTTAGTAAAATTTATTATAAAAAGATTCGGAGAATATGAAGAATATGCTAAAATGGGAAGTTATTATTTTACAATAGCTTCAGCATATAAATCTGTTATGAAATTAGATTTTGGAGCACTCGACGACTTTTTTGACATATATAAATCTAAAAAGATTCTAATGAAGATGTATGGGAAAGATGATGTATTACTTGAGCTAGTTGAGGAAAATCCTGAGGTAAAATTTGATGTACAAAAGTCTAAATTAGGACTTTTTGTATCTCTTTATGACGATGATTGTCATTTAATCGAAGGTCAAGAATACATTTATGTGCTATATAAGGACAAGTTATATAGATGTACAGAAGATTTCAGAAAAAATGTATATCCTATGTTAAAGGAGTTTAGTAAGAAAAATTTAAACACTATAAGAGTAACAGAGAATGATTGTACAAGTTTTTGTGAATACGTAATTCCAAGATTATCTAAATGTTGTAAAGTAGATGTACCAGATAATGTTATTGAAAAGTATAAATCAGAAGAATTGACTGTAAAAGCATATCTTGATTTAGATCAAAGTCAGGACATTGTATGCGATATAAAGTATTGCTATTTAGAAAATGAATTTAATCCATTTGATGAAAAAGAAATATTAAGTGTAAAATGTAATAGAAATGCACTAAAAGAAAAAAAAGCAAGTTATATATTTAGAGAGTGCAAATTTGAGATAGATACAAAAAAGCATAATCTATATATCAGTAATGAAAATTCAATATATGATTTTTTAACTCACGGTTTGGATGTATTTAATGAAAATTTTGATGTTTATGTAACTGATAATTTAAAGAAAAGAAAAGTAATTGCACCAAAGAGTTTTGCTATTGGGGTAAAGGTAAATAATGGACTTCTTGATATAGATATGTCCAATTTAAGTTTTTCAGAAAAAGAATTAAAAAGCGTATTAAAGTCATATAAGCTAAAGAAAAAATATCATAGATTAAAAGATGGTACTTTTGTGAACTTAGAATCAAGTGGACTTGAAAGTCTAGAAAATATAATTGATTCGTTAAATATATCTGCAGATGATATAAAAAATAATGAGGTACAGGTACCTAAGTATAGGGCACTTTATTTAGATAAACTTGCAAGTAGCGGAAAAATTAGTATAAATAAAGATAAAAAATTTGATGATATTATACTTAGTATAGCAAATTCAAAGGATGAAAAATTTCAAATTCCTTGTAATTTTAAAGGAAAACTTAGAGATTATCAAAAGGTAGGCTTTAACTGGCTTAAGGTTTTAGATAAATATAATTTTGGTGGAATACTTGCAGATGAAATGGGACTTGGTAAAACAATTCAGTTAATCGCAATGTTTTTAGATGCTAAAAATACAAGTAAAAATAAAGTGACATCTATAGTCGTATGTCCAAGTTCGTTATATTTGAACTGGGAAAAAGAAATAAATAGATTTGCACCTGATTTAGATGTTGTTGTTATAAATGGTCAGGCAAGAGATAGAAAAGAAAAAATACAAAAAATAAATAATTATGATGTTGTTATAACATCATATGATATGTTAAAAAGGGATATTGAAGAATATGTTAAGTATAATTTTAGATATGTTGTTGCAGATGAGGCACAATATATAAAAAATAATAATACGCAGAATGCCAAAGCTTTAAAAAAACTAAATGGTATTACTAAATTTGCACTTACAGGAACGCCTATTGAAAATTCTTTAGCAGAATTATGGTCAATATTTGATTTTTGTATGCCAGGTTATTTATATTCATATTCTAAATTTAAAGAAAAATACGAGGCACCTATAATTAAAGATAGTAACCAAAGTGTAATGGAAAAGCTAAGAATGCAAGTTATGCCTTTTATTTTAAGGCGTGTAAAAAAAGAGGTACTAAAAGAATTGCCTGAAAAAACAGAAACTGTGTTATATAGCGATATGGAAACAGAACAAAGAAAAGTTTATGAATCATATTTATTAAAGGCAAAAGAAGATATGGAAGAATTATCTGAAGATTCAAATTTTGAAAAAAATAAAATAAAAATTCTTGCTCTTATTACAAAGTTAAGACAAATCTGTTGTCATCCATCACTTTTTGTTTCAAATTATGATGGGGAATCTGCAAAATTAAATCAGTGTTTAGAAGTAGTAAATGATTCTATTTCTTCTGGACATAAAGTTTTACTTTTCTCACAATTTACTTCAATGCTTGATATTATAAAAAAAGAACTTAATAAAAGGAAAATAGAATATATGGAACTTACAGGAAAGACTAAGGCTGATGATAGACTCAATATGGTAAATAAATTTAATATTGAAAACAATGTTAATCTTTTCCTTATATCGCTTAAGGCAGGTGGTACAGGTCTTAATCTTGTTGGTGCTGATGTTGTTATTCATTTTGATCCTTGGTGGAATTTGTCAGTACAAAATCAGGCTACAGATAGAGCACATAGAATTGGTCAAAAGAAAAATGTTCAAGTGTTTAAGTTAATAGCTAAAGATACTATTGAAGAAAAAATTGAAAAACTGCAAGAAAAGAAAATGGATATTGCAAATAAAATTGTAAAAGAAGGGGAAAGCTTTATTAATAAAATGTCTAAAGAGGATATTATGAAACTTTTTGAATAAGATATAGAGGTATAATACTATAAAAATTATATAAAAATAAGGGGTGGGTTGATTTGTCTCATCCTTTATTTTTGTATATTTTGTAATAGAGTATTTTGTAAAATTTGTATAAACTGTAATAAAAAAACCTTCAGCAATCCATTTCTTTTTAGCACAAATTATTTTAATTATATAATATAAGTTTCTTCTTTTTTGTGTTTCTATTATATTTCTTTATAGCATACCATCATTTAGAAAATCATCTTTTTTTTATTATTACCTGTTTTAAATCTTGTTTTTTTCATAGCTAATTACAATCATTCTTTTTTCCTTCAAAAGTCATTTATTTAATTTTTCATGTATATTTGAATTTCTTATATTAAATTTCCTAAAAAATGGTTTTATACATCTACATTTTCTCTTTCTATCCAAACATGTTTGGTATTTTAGTTACCTTTTTTTGCTAAAATTAGTGTTTTTATTTATAGTATTTTACTAATTTTCTACAATTCTTTTAGTATAGATGTAGTAAACTATATATAAAAGAGGTGAGCTTATGTTAGATGAAATAATTAAAGTTTTACCATGCAATATTTCAAAAGAAATTTTAAATATAGGATCAAGAGAAGGGATAACCGAAATTAGACTAAGGGCTGGAAAAAGAGGAATAGTAATTGCCTCAAAAACTGAAATATTACTTTCATGCGTAATAACAATAAAAGATTTATTAGATATATTGGTAAATATATCTAGAAATTCAATATATGCTATACAAAACGATATAAATAGTGGCTTTGTTGTTATAAAAGGCGGACATAGAGTTGGAATATGTGGAGAAGTTGTTTTGCAAGATTCTAAGATAAAAAATATAAAAAATATAAATAGTATGAATATAAGGGTGGCAAGGCAAGTATTAGGATGTGCAGATAAACTACTTCCATATGTAATAAATGGTCAAAATTTTTTAAATACATTAATCGTGTCACCACCAGGATGCGGTAAGACAACAATGTTAAGAGATTTAATAAGACAAATAAGTAGCGGAATAGAAATAATGAAGTTTAACGGACTAAATGTAGGTCTTGTAGATGAAAGGGGAGAAATTGCTTCTGTTTCAAATGGAAGGGTAAATTTAGATGTTGGACTTAGAACGGATGTCATATCAAATTGTCCTAAATATTTGGGAATGGAAATGCTTGTAAGAAGCATGGGACTTTCTATAATAGCAACAGATGAGATAGGAACTAATAAAGATATAGAGGCAATTGAATATGCTGCACTTAGTGGCGTGGGGCTTGTATTTACAATGCATGGAAGAAATATAGATGATATAACCAGAAAAACGGGTATATCTAAACTAATAAATGAGGGATATTTTGAGAATATAGTAATACTTTCAAATAGAAATGGAGCAGGTACCATTGAAAATATACATAAATTTAAAAATAACAAAATGGAGGTATGTGGATGATTGTTATAAAAATAATAATATCTGTATTTATTGTAATATTAACAGCGTACATTGGGGCATATAAGGCAATGAAACTAAAACAAAGAGAACGTATTTTAAGAGAAATGGTTACCTTTTTAAAGCTAGTTGGAAATGAAATAAAATATATGATGAATATACTGCCAAATGCTTATGAAATTGCAAGACAAAAATTAAATACAGAACTTAAAGTAAAAATTGGACAAATAGTTGTTGATATGTTAGATAGTAATAATATCACATATATAGAGGGAAGTATTGAAAAGAACATATCTGAGATAGAAAGCTTAGATAAGTATGATAAAGATATAATAATATCTACTCTTAAAAATCTAGGTAGAAGTGACATTGATGGTCAAATGAATATTATACAAAATACAATAAATATATTAGAAAACCAGATAAGTGAAGCAAATGAAAATAAAAGAACTAATTCTAAACTTTACAGAACTATAGGAATTATATCTGGGCTAATGCTTGTAATCATATTTATATAAAATTAAGAGGTGAAACATGGATATTGATTTATTGTTTAAAATAGCAGGAATTGGTATTTTAGTTGCAGTTTTAAATCAAGTGCTAAGTAAAGCAGGAAGGGAAGATCAAGCAATGATGACAACGCTTACAGGAGTAATTATTGTTCTTATGCTCGTTATAACACAAATAAGTACACTTTTTGAAACTGTAAGAACTGTATTTAAATTGTAGGTGATTCGATGGAAGTAATTAAAATAGTTGGTGTTTCTATTTTTTCAGTTATAATGATTATAATATTAAAAAACTATAGACCTGAAATGGCACTAGTTCTTTCAATTATCACGGGTATAGGTATAATGCTATATGCAATATCTAAAATGTCTTCTGTAATAAATGTGTTAAATGACTTAGTTTCTAAATCAGGTGTAAATAAAGAATTTTTATTAATTATAATAAAAGTAATTGGAATTGCATATATAGTAGAATTTGGGAAAAATGTATGTATAGATGCTGGCCAAAGTAGCATTGCAACTAAACTTGAAATGGCTGGTAAGGTTGTAATTGTTGTTTTAACTATTCCTCTTGTAAGTTCACTTGTAAATGTACTTGTGGGATTGGTGTAATTTATGAATAAGGTAGTAAAGAAAAAATTTAGACAACATTTAAGCAAAATATTTATACTTATTATTACTTGCTTTTTAATACTTAAGACAAATTTTGTATTTGCCAGTGAAGTATTTAGTAGTAATACTAGTACTGATGATGTATCAAAAACAACAGAGGAAGTTACTAATAATATAACAGAGAGTACAAGAAAAACATATAATTTGGATGAATATATTGATACCATAAATAATTCTGTAAATGAAAATTTGGAACAAGAAATAGATTTTAAAAATATAGCAAATAGACTTTTAAATAAAAATGATATTAATCATAAAAATTTATTTACAAAATTACTAGAAATATTTGCAAGTGAAGTTTCTTCAGCAATAAAAGGAACAGTTACTATATTTATAATTGTTATAATAATGGCAATATTATCAAATTTAGAACTTGATAATAAAAGTGATATTACACGTATAGCACATCTTGCATGCTTTATTGTAATTGCAACAATTACAGTTGCAACATTTGTACAAACTGTAAATATGTTAAAGACTACAATAAATACAATGGGAGCTTTAATGCAAGTAATATCACCATTTTTACTATCAGTACTGATTGCAACAGGAAAAATCTCTACTACAGGAATTATACAACCTTTGCTGCTATTTTTAGCAAGTTCTGTTGGATTTATTGTTACGTATTTTGTAATTCCACTTTTGTCAATTTCTGTGGCTTTTAATGTAATATGTAGTATATCTGAAAATATTAGATTAGAGAAATTATCAAAATTTTTTTCCAACGTTTCACTATGGACAATAGGAGTAGTACTTACAGTATTTTTAGGAGTACTATCGCTTGAGACATCACTTAGTTCATCTGTTGATTCATTAAGCGTTAAAACAACACAGGCTGCAGTTTCTAACTTTGTTCCAGTAGTTGGAAAGTTTTTTTCAGACAGTTTTGAAGTGGTAGTTGGAGCTACAAAAATAATTGGAAAAACTGGTGGAATTATTGGAATTTTAGGTATAGTGATAGTAGGGATTATTCCAATATTTAAGATTACAAGTATTATGGTTATATATATGTTATTAGCTGCATTTGTTGAGATGATAACAACAGATAAACTTATTTTAAAGTATTTATCTGGTTTTGTAAATGTATATAAAACAATGCTGGGTATTTTAATTGGTGTAGTTATTTTATTTGTAATTTCTACAGGGATAATTCTTAATTTAGTAAATAGTATAGTGACTTAACAAAAGAAAAGAGGTAATTTATATGGTTGAAATTTTTAGAAATTGGATTGTTTCAATGTTATGTTTAGGAATACTAATTGTAATAGTGCAATTGGTTGTCCCTAAAACAAATTTAAGAAAGTACATTTATAGTCTTGTTGGGATAATTACGGTAATAACTATAGTTTCACCTGTAGTTGATTTATTAAAAAACGGAAATGTAAGGGCAAGTATCGATAGTATACTAAATACAGTAAGTCCTGATGAAAATAATATAGTTAGTGTAAATTCTGAAGGGCTAGATAACAAAAATGATGAACTTGTTAAAGCCCAGTTTATACAGAATTTAAAAAGTGATGTTATGTTTAAACTTGCACATAAGGATATTGTTGTAAATAATATAAACATAATTGTTGATGATGAATATAACATAGTAAAAATAGAGGTAAATATATCTAAATTGGATAATGAAAAAACAGATCTTAATTCAGTAAATGAAGTAGTAGGATATATAAACAGCGAGTATGATGTAGATTACTCAAAAATAAGTGTAGTGGAGGAGGAAAATAGCTTTGAATAATCAGTTGGAAGTTATAAAATCAGCATTTAAAGATAAAAAGAAAAGAACGCAAAATTTAATTTTGCTAGTTGCCCTTCTTGTTATCCTACTTATATCTTGTAACTATATTTTTAAAACTGATGATAAAACTAGTAAAAATATTAGTAATAATACAAGCAATAGTGGAAATATAAATAGTAGTGAAGAGAGTAATAATTTTCAAAACACTGCAAATAATTCTGATTTGGAAAATAAATTAAGTGTTATTTTATCTCAAATACAAGGAATAAGTGATGTTTCAATTGTACTTTCATATTCACAAGAAGAAAAACAGAATGTTGTGTATAATACTAAAGAAGAACAATCTGGAGATAAAAGTACAACTGAAAAAGTAGTAGCATATAACGAGAAGAGCGGAAGTAAATCTGCTATTGTTGAAAGTGTGGAATGTCCTAAGGTTGAGGGAGCTATTGTTGTTGCAAAAGGAGCAAGTAGCGTTGAATTGCGTTCTAAAATTGCTTCAGCTGTATCAACAGTAGTAAACATTCCAGTATATAAGGTTCAAGTATTTGAGAAAGGAGGTTAGGAGGAAATATGAAAATAATAAAAAAGAGTCAGATAGCTGTATTATCAATTTTACTCATGGTTGGGGTAGCAGGCTATATAAATTACAAATATAACCCCATACGAGAAAAAAATTTAGGGCAAACAATGTATGTTAATGGTAAAGACAGTTTTACTTATGATAAAGTCGGAATATATTCAGATAATAGTTCAAATACAGATGATGAAACAACAACTAAATCAAACAAAAATGATGATTCTACATTAGCAGTGTTTAAATATGACAGAGATAATATGTATTCCGAACTTAGTGAAAACTATAATAGTGTAATAAAAAATGAAAAAAGCAGTGAAAAGGAAATAAAAGAATATCAGCAAAAATTAAGTGAAATAATAAAACAAAAAAATTTAATTATTATGGTTGAAAATGTAATTAGGGCAAAAGGTATTGAAGATATTGTAATAATTCCGACTAACAATGATAATATAAATGTTGTAATAAAATCAAAAGAAGATTTAACACAACAGCAAATAGCCCAAATACAGCAAATCTTGGTTGATCAACTTGGAGCTAATGCAAATAAAATAAGTATTGAATGTAAAAAATAAAAAGTAAATGTAAAAAAAGTCCAATAAAAATAATAGGAAAGTCATATTAATTGTAATAAAAATGAGAAAAAATTAGATAAACAAAAAGACTAAAACATATTCTTAGTCTTATGTAAACAGCATAGATAAATATAAATTAATTATCCTTAAAAATGTGATGAAAATTTCTCTTTGATACATAGTCAATAGGAACACATTTATCAAAATTACATTTAGTACAAATAGTATAAGGCAGAGTGGAAATAGGCAAACCGCTTCATTTATCTTTTTGTTCGAAGTGTAAAACAGCTTCAATTGGAGCATCAACTTTGTATTTACGTTTTGGACAGATGTAATTAACTGTTTTTTTGCTTAATTTAAAATGGAATGAATTAAAATCAAACATAGAATATCTCTTTTCTATTTAATACAGGAGGACAAAATCCAATTTTGTACCACATTTAGGACAATCAAAAGGATTTCTATTGAAAGACATTGAAACACTAAGCTCATATTTAAGAAGTTGTTTTCTAACTTTGAGACAATATTCTTTGATTAAAGGAAAAATTAATTTTAAGCATAATATAGAAATTACCATGCCAAAATTTTTATGGCATGGTAATAGACATACGGAGTATGCTTTTTAAAAAATATATAAATTTTAAAGGAAACACTTTAATGTACTTTAGAACTAAATAAAAATATGATAAACTA
>USJA01000020.1 GCA_900554875.1 uncultured Clostridium sp.
AAAGTTATTCTAAAAACTTTGATGAAATCTTGCCTACAGATCCAAAGAAGATTTATATTCCAAGAATGATTCATCATTGGAAAAGAAAATCTTTTGAACTATTTGCTGAAAAACAGGCATTAAAAATTTCTAAAGAACAGGAAAAGGATGCTTCCTAAAGTGATTTTTAAAATTAATCATTTTTTCGTAGGATATATGAAAGGTAGGAAAAATGATGGTGTGTCAATAACAAATTTTAAAAATCACTCAAGTATCCTTCACAAAAAATCGACCCTAAAAAAACTAATTTTTAGGGCTAATGTTTAAAAATTTTTGGGACATTTTCAAAAATCATTGACAACATTAGTTTTATTTTTTATCTAATTGTTATATTCCAAAGCAAATTCCCGTATCTTTTGCAGTTCTATATATGTCATCATTTTCAAGATCAAGTAATCTTGGTTTTCTTTCCCTTGGATAGGGCATCTTTTGAATTTCATTTTGATTTACACCAACAATATATCCATGTCTTCCATCGGCAAGAAGATTAAATGCATAATCTCCAAGTCTTGAACCAAGTATTATATCTGATGCACAAGGATCTCCTCCTCTTTGTAAATGGCCAAGTACCATCGGTCTTGATTCATATCCTGTTATTTCTTCAATTTGTGCTGAAAGTTTAGCTGCTATCCCCCCGAATCTTTTTTGCTCAAAACTATCTTTTATAACTTTAGAGATTGTTTCTTTTTTCCCTCTTTCCTTGCAAGCCTCAGATACAGCAATAATGACATATCTTTTATCTGTATTCATTATCTCTTTTACCCTATTACACACTATATTTAAATCATAATCTCTCTCTGGTAAAAGTATAATATCTGCTCCAGCTGCAAAACCGCTATATAAAGTTAAGTATCCAGATGTTCTTCCCATCATTTCTACAACCATTACCCTTCTATGTGAAGCTGCAGTTGTTTTTAATTTCCTAATTGCTTCAACAGCATTTTCTACACCAGTATCAAATCCTATTGTAGGGTTACTAGCAACCATATCATTGTCAATTGTTTTTGGAATTCCAATTGTTGGCATACCAGCCTCATCAATTACTCTTGCTGAGTCAAGTGTGCCATCACCTCCAATTATAATCATAGCTTCAACGCCAATTTTTTTTAAAGCTTTTATTGAATCATCAACTCTATCTTCAAACTCACCTTTTTTCTCTTTGCTAGGATAATGAAAAGGACATTCTTTATTTGATGAACCAAGTATTGTTCCTCCTTGTCTCTCAATATTTTCAACAATTTTATTATCAAGAACCATATATTTTCTTTCTACAAATCCAATAAATCCATCAATAATACCAACTACAACAATGTTATTTTTTGAAGCAGCCATAACAACTGCTTTTATTGCTGCGTTAAGTCCAGCACAATCTCCACCTGCTGTCATAATAGCTATTTTTTTCATAAATCTTCCTCCTCTAAATATATTTTTAAAATTTTTAAAATATTTTCTGCAGCATTTTCTGCAAATTTCCTATATTCAATATTATTACCATTATCTGATATTACTCTTAATGCAACAAAGTCTATATTGTTTAAATATGCTACATGATTAATACTTGCACTCTCCATGTCAACGGCAATACCATTAAATCTTTTATTTAGATTATCTTTTTCTTTTTTGCTTGTGACAAATCTATCGGAAGTCAAAATTGTTCCAATTTTAGAATTAAAATGTAGTCTATCACAAATTTTTTTTAAACTATTGGATAATTTAATATTAACTGGTATGTTAACTTTATTTATTCCAAAGGTGTAGCCAATTTTATATCCTAGTGAACTTACATCTTGATCAAACTCAACTGTATCTTTTGAAATTGCAACATCAAATACATTTAATTCTTCTGAAATGCTTCCAGCAATCCCTACATTTATAACATAATCAATATCAAAATTTGATATTAGAAGCTGTGTAGCAACAGCTGAATTTACTTTTCCCTCATTTGATCTTACAAGGACTACTTTTTTTGTGTAAAGAGTACCTATATAAAATTCAAGGAAAGCTATTTTTTTCTTTTTTTCTATCTTCATATTAGAAATTAGTCTGTCTAATTCTATCTCCATTGCACCAATTATTCCAATCATATTTAATCTCCCAACTCATTTCTTATCTTATCTTTTTCATATTTTGTCATCTTTTCACATGCATATGATAAAAGTATACTTGGTAACTTCCTAACTCTATTTTTATCATATAGATACTCAACCACAACTTTAGGTTCCTTTTTATATAATTCCCTTAAGACCCAACCTGTTGCTTTTTGGAATAAATGAAATTCATCATATAATACATAATCACATACCTGTAATGGAAACTCTAAAATACCATTTCTAACAAAATTAAGTTGAGATACAATTCCAATTCTTTTTATCCAAAAATTTTGATTATTTAAGTATAAAAGTATTTTTTTCTTTCTTTGTTTCTCTGTTAAAATATATAGATTATATGCTAAAATATTAGGTCCAGCTACATCTGTTAAGTCCCAATTATTTATGTATTCTATATTTTCTTCAAAAAATTTAAAGATCTCTTTTAATTTCTTAAGACTTACTTTATCTTTTTTATCCTTATTTACTTTTTTGTACATTATACTTACTTTATTTATTAAACAAAAAATAGCAAATCTCCTATAATCGTGAAATTGTGATTTTATAAAAAAGAGTAAAATATCTAAATTAATATGTTTATACCACATCATAGCACATTTTCTGATATCTGGTACATTTATTCCAAGCAAAATATCATTTTCTCCATAACCACCTGGTACAACCTGAAGTGTGGTCGTATCTAATTTAATATTTGCCTTTCTAGGAGATTTTTCAATTGTACGTATTGCATTTACAAGCAAAAATTTATCTAAAATCAAATCCACTCTATTTTCTTTAGATAAATAACTTCCTAAAACTATACAATCTGCACCATTTCTTATTGGAATTGATATGGTATCGTTATTTATTCCTCCATCAACTTGTACATAAAATTTAGGAAATAAGTTTTTGGCAAAAATAATTTTATCATTTGTGGATGAAATATATTTTTGACCTCCGAAACCTGGTTCAACACTCATTAAAAGAATTCTATCAATTTTTGACTTATATTTTTTTAACACATCGACTTTAGTCTTTGGTTTTATTGCAATACCTATACTTAAATTTCTTTCTTCTTTTTCCCTTAATATCCTTTTTCTCTTAAACAAGTAATTTAAATTTCTATCAAAATTTTTAATCTCGTAATGAATTGTTATATTATCTGCACCTAATTCTATGGCTCTGTCTATATAACCTTCATTTACAGGTTCCTCAACCATAAGGTGAACATCTATATAAAAGCCCATTTTTTTTGCATATGAAATACTTTCAATATTAACTCCAGTATTTGGTACGAATATGCCATCCATAATATCAAAATGTATACAAATATCAAAAATGCCTGATTTTATTTTCAAATTTTCATTTTTTTCTTTAATAATACTTAATTTGTTTATAAAATCTTCTTTATCTTTTGCATCTAATATAGAAACAGCAATATTATCTTTCATATAATCACCTGCTTTATTTATACTTTCTATCGTAATCTTCCTTTAACTTTTTAAATAATTCAATATACCTCTCGTATCTTTTTTTATCTATTTTTCCTTCACTTACAGCTTTTTTAACACCACATACTTTATCGCTTTCAAATACATGGTTACAATCTAAATAGTCACATTTAAATTCTATAAAATCAGCGTAATAATTCTTAAGTTCTTTATATTCTATTCCATATAATTCATAACTTGAAAAACCTGGTGTGTCTAAGATATACATATCTTCTTCTTTATATATTTTTACATGTTTGGTTGTATGTCTCCCTCTCTTTGTTTTTACCGCAACTTCAGATGTTTGTGTATTTACTCCAAATATATTGTTTATAATACTCGATTTTCCAACACCTGAATTTCCAGAGAAGGCTGAAACCCTACCATGTAATTTTTCCTTCAAAGCATCAATTCCAATGTTTTCTTTTGCACTTACCATAATAATACATATTCCAAGTTTTTTGTATGTATTATTTATATATTCTAAATCTTCCCTTGTTTTATCTGAAATATTTAAATCGATTTTATTTACAACAATTAGTGGTAAAATTCCCTTAGATATTGCAAGTACAATTTGCTTATCTAAAAGATAAAAATCAGGACTTGGAGTAGCTAGAGATACTACAATAACTAAATTATCAATATTTGCAACAGGTGGACGTATAAGCGAATTATTTCTTGGTAATATTTTTTCAATCATATACCTATCGTATGCTAATTCCACAAAAACAAAATCTCCGACTAATATTCCATTCTTTCTTTTTATATTTCCTCTTAAACTTGCCTTAACTTCCTTGCCATCTTCAAGTTCAATAATGTATTCATTTAAAATAATTTCCTTTACTCTTGCTATCAAAATATCACTCTATCTTTCTATATATATTTAAAAGTACTCATACATTTTACCACTTTAATATGAGTACTTTCTATCTTTAATTAAAACTTACAGTAAACTCTTTTACCTGTTTTGAATCTAAGTATACCTTAAGAGTCGCATTACTATATCCATTAATCTCAACAGATACAGTTTTTGTACTAGGGTCAACTGATTGATTATATACTGTGTTATATGCTCCTCCATCAATACTTGCAGTTACTTTTACATTAATAGTATCTGCTGAACTTGCTGTTCCGCCTTGTAGTTCTAGCAAATCTAGTGAAACGGTTTTTGTAAGTAAAATTTTATTTACAGTTATATCAACAAGTGTTCCTTGCTTAAGAGTTTGATTTTGAGGATAACTTTGTGCAATTACAACACCATTTGATTTTGTTTTATCCTCAGAATATTTTACATTTACAACAAGGCCAAGTGCCTCAAGTGCACTTTTAGCATCAGATTCAGTTTTGCCTAAAACATTAGGTACAACAACCGTCTCTTTTCCATCTCCCTTACTTACCTGTAATTTTATTGTTGAACCATATGGTAGTGTTTCACCTTTTTTATTTCCTTGTGAAATAATAATTCCGGCTGCCACCTTTTCACTTACAACATCTTCACGTTCAACTTTAAAACCTAAAGTATCCTCTAATTCATATGTTGCTACCTTAATGTCTTTTCCTGTAACATCAGGTACCTCAACCATTTTTTGGCCTTTACTTACAACAACTTTGATTTTCTTATCTTTTGTTTTTGTGCCTTTTTCAGGTGTCTGTGATATAACGACTCCCTCTGGTTGATCTGAACTATATTCTACTTTATCTTTAATTACTTCTATTCCCTGTTTTGAATATTCATCTACTACATCATCATATGCTCTACCTACTAGATTTGGCACCTCTATTTCTTTATTTTCTTCAGCTTGCTTTTTCGAGTTGTTATATACCAAGATTCCAATTATTGCAGCTACTAAAACAACTGCTGATATTATACAAATAATTATTATTTTCTTTTTCTTAGCCTTTTTTGGATCTTTTTTCTTAGAATCTTCATCTATTTTTTCATCAATATTTATATCTTCTTTAGGAATTTCTTCTTTAATGGCTTCACGTGTAGATATAACATTTGCACGTCTTGGTTCCCTTGTCCTTAAATTTGGAACTGCCTCTGGCACACCATCATCATCTCCAAGTATTGGAATGACTTGTGTCGCTCCAGCCTCAACTGAAGATGCTGGCCTTAAGATTAATGAATTAGGTCTTAATAAAGCTTGTGAAATATCTGAAATAAGCTCAGTTGCATTTTGATATCTTAGAGCAGTACTTTTTTGCAATGCTTTTAGGATTATCTGATTTAATGCAGGACTGACATTTGGATTTATTTCTATTGGTGCAACAGGTTCTTCTTGAATTTGTTTTAAGGCAACTGATACAGGAGAATCTGCGTCAAAAGGAAGTTTACCTGTAGCCATTTCATACATTACTACACCTAATGAGTATATATCTGATTTTTCATCAGTATATCCCCCTTTTGCATGTTCAGGTGAAAAATAATGTACAGAGCCCATAGTACTTCCAAAACTTGTAATTGTTGCACTTGGAACATTTGTAATCTTAGCTATTCCAAAGTCTGTAACTTTTGCAACCATATTTTTATTTAGAACAATATTTTGTGGCTTTATATCTCTATGTATAATATGTGCCTTGTGAGCAGTTTCTAAGGCAGATGCAATCTGAGCTGATATTTTTAAAACTAAATCTGATGGCATTGCTCCATGTTCCTCAATATAATCCTTTAGAGTTTTTGATTCAAGAAGCTCCATTACAATATAATTTATATCCCCTTCTGTTCCAACATCATATACAGAAACAATATTTGCATGCGTAAGGGCAGCAGCAGACTGAGCTTCTCTTCTAAATCTTTTAACAAAAGTTTCATCTTTAGAATACTCAGGTTTTAAGATTTTAACTGCAACATAACGATTCAGAAGATGACACTTAGCCTTATATACCTCTGCCATTCCTCCTTCACCAATTTTTTCTATAATTTCATATCTACCACCTAGTATTTTACCTATCATATCCATATAAAATTTTCTCCCCTTTATAGTTTTACTACTACAACAGTTGTATTATCAACCCCACCATTTTCATTGGCTTTTTTTATATATTCATCTGCTACATTCTCAAACTTATTTAACTTTAAAGTTTGTAAAATAGCATTATTATCTAACATATTTGTAAGACCATCTGTACAAAGTAAAAGATATCCCTTATTTTCATTTAACACATTTACTTTTGTCTCTACCTCTTTAAATACACCTATAGCCTTTGTTAAAACATGCTTTTGAGGATGATTTTCCACATCTTTTTGTTCTATTGCATTTGTTTTTAATAAAGTATTTACATATGTATCGTCCTCTGTTACTTGATTTATTTTTGTCATATTCTTATCAATAAAATATAATCGACTATCCCCCACAGACAAAAAATAAATCTTTTCATATATAACTGCAACAAGAACAATAGTTGTGCCCATTCCGTTATACTTTTGACTAGTTTTTTCCATTTTATATATCTCGTTATTTATTTTCTCAAGTGCCTTCAACAAAATTTCAGATACAATTTTTTCTTCTTTTAAATTATCATTTAAATGCTCTTCAAAGTATCTTGACATTTTGATTGTTAAAAGCCTACTTGCTATTTCTCCACCTTCATAGCCACCAAGACCATCAGCAACTATATATAGAGCTACATCTTCACTATATTTTTTTGCAAAATAACTATCCTCGTTATTGCCTCTTTTTATACCAATGTCAGTTTTTGTAACAAACTCCATACTTCACCTCTATTTTCATACATTATATCATTTACTTTAAACTTTTTTCAATAGTTATTACAATTTATTATTGTCTTCTATATATTTTTTCCTTAATTGTCCGCACGCCGCATCAATATCAGAGCCAAGCTCTCTCCTTACTGTTGTGACAATGCCCATAGAATTTAATGTATTCATAAATCTTTCAATATTTTTTTCTTTTGCTTTTTTGTATTCTTTTTCTTTAATTTCATTTACAGGTATAAGATTTACATGTGCAATCATACCACGAAGAAGTTTAGCAAGTGCAAGTGCATCATCATAGCTATCATTTTTGCCACTTATAAGGGCATATTCAAAACTTATCCTTCGGCCAGTCTTTTTGATATAATCTTTACAAGCACTAAGTAGTTCGTCTATACTATATCTATTTGCTATAGGCATAATATCACGTCTTTTTTCATCCGTAGTTGCATGAAGTGATATAGAAAGTGTACATTGTATATTCTCATCTGCAAGTTTGTATATATTTGGTACTACACCACATGTTGATAAACTTATATGCCTTGCTCCTATATTTAAACCTTGAGGATTATTAATTATTCTAATCGATTTTACAGTATTATCATAATTATCTAAAGGTTCACCTATTCCCATATATACAACATTTGATATCTTTTCATTCGTATATCTTTCAACAGTTAATATTTGTCCTTCAATTTCAGAAGCTCTAAGGCTCCTTTCAAATCCCTCTTTAGTTGACGCACAAAACTTACAGCCCATTTTACAGCCAACCTGAGTAGAAACGCATAATGTATTTCCATGATTATATCTCATAAGTACAGATTCTATAGCACAGCCGTCATTAAGTCCTATTAAAAATTTCATTGTTCCGTCTTTTTTTGAAATTTGACACTTAATAACCTTCATTGTTAATATATATGTATTTTCTTTTAATTTTTCTCTTAATGATTTTGAGATATCTGTCATTTCATCAAAATCTGTTACTTTAAGTTTGTGTATCCATTTAAAAATTTGTTTTGCATGAAATTTTTTCTCACCCAAAGATACAACATACTCCTCTAATTCTTCTAATGTAAAATTGTTTATATCTATCTTTCCCATTATATCCTCTTTTCTTTTATATATATTACTACAAACGTACAAAAATAGCAAGTTTTTTTAAATCTAAAATTTGCAATTACTTGACTTTTGAAAAATAGCATTATATAATAACCTCGAAATAATTTTTTTGAAAACATACAAATGAATGTTTTAATTTATATATTATAAAGGAGGTCAAGATTATTTTTTTGAACATTTATTATGTATATTCTTAAAAATTAAATACTATATATAAAGGAGAAATCAAAGATGGAAACAATTAAGTGGCTAAATTCAAGGCATATAACCAGAATAAAAGGCTTTAACGATAATTTTTTTATTGCATACAACTGTAATGATCTTTTTACATTCTTAAATAAGAAAACATTTAACCCTGTTTATAAAGATTTTCAGTTTAAATCATTAAAAATAATAAAAGCTGGTGTTCTTGTTGAAAATAAGGACAATCTTTGGAGTCTATTAGACAAAGATAGTCTATTATTTAAATACGAAAATGCCTGGTATAGCAGTTGGCATGATTTCAATCATAACAGTTTTATTGTTAGAAGAAATGACAGCTTATCAACCTTGATAAAAAAATCTGATGGAAAACCTTTATTTGAGAATAAATGGTTTTCTTTTTGGTATGATTTAAATGATTATTACTTTTCTGTAAGTGATATACATGAAAACTATTTTCTTCTTTCTAAGGAAACTGGTGAGGTTATATCAATGCAAGGTACAAAATGTAAAAAAATATCTTTTTATAATGGCGTTTATTTTATAAAAGATGAAAATAATTCATGTTTCCCTGCCTTAATTATAAACTCAGAAATTAAGCCGTTAGGCAAAAATATTTGTGCAGAGGAGGAAATAAAACATATCGAAGATGTTTTTTACTCTTTTCGTTTTCATGGTTCATACACTATACTAAACATCGAAACGGGACAGTTTGCTTTTGATCCGAAATATTGTCATGATATTAAATATGGCTTTGAAAAATTCGATAAAGATTTTTACAAGGTATATATTACATCAGAAATTTACACACTTGTAAAAAAGCCTGATAAATCTGATATTATGGTAAGGCCTATTTTTTTACAAAAATCGGAGAGAATTTTATTTTCAAACGAAATAAAGTCATGTGGGCAAAATGCATTCATTTTAAAAGATTTCTTTGATGATAGTTACCACTTTATTACAAAAGGTAATATAGAAAATAGACTACATGATGTCAAGATATCTAATATATCTCCATTAAATGAAGACTTTGCCTTAGTAAATGATAAAGAAAACAAAAAAAATATAATCAAATATTCTGATTGTAATATAGTATTAAAAAATTGGTACTCTGTTATAGATCAATACAAATTAAGTTCTGGTATGTTTATCTATTTGGTACAACAACCAAATGATGAAAATTGTACAATACTAAAAAAAGACGGCGAATCTATAATAGAGATTCTAAAAGTAAAGCGCAGCAATGTAATTCTTGATTTTACCGAAAATTCCATTATTGTTCTTTACGAACCTGGAATAATAAAAAAAATCCAATTGTAATTCTTTCAAAAATAAAATTGTGATACAAACTCATTAATTTTAAACACATATGTAAATTTGCATTGTGGCAGGAAATTATAAAGGTACAATTGCAAAAAGTGTGAAACATGATTTTTTAATTTCATTTTTCACACTTTTTTACATATTAACTAAATATTTTTCCTTCACATATTTTATTTCCATTTAAAAATGAAACAATATCCATTCTCTTAGAATTTGGTGGCTGAATTTCAAGTATGCTTACTCCCCCATCTTTAGTAGAAATAACTAATTCACTCTTATTAACTTTTATAACTGTACCTGGTTTAGTTTCTTCTCCAATATCATTATTTACAATTTTTACATTAAATACTTTATATTTATTTAAATCTTTATCTTCCATATATGTTCCAGGAAAAGGACTAAGCCCCCTTACAAAATTAAATATTTCTCTACTTGTTTTATTAAAATCAATCCTAGTCATTTCTCTCTTTATCAAAGGTGCAATGGAAAAATCATCAGATTGTTTTTGCCTTTTTATTGTTCCATTTTCAATTTTATTTAGTGTTTTTATTAAAAGATCTGCACCTACTTCTTTTAACTTATCATGAATTGTCTCAAAGTTGTCTTCATCTGTAATTTCTACCTCTTCTTTTAAAAGCATATCTCCTGTATCCATTCCCTCGTCCATATACATAGTAGTAATTCCTGTTTTCTTTTCACCATTTATTATAGCCCATTGCATTGGAGCTGCTCCCCTATATTTTGGAAGTAAAGAACCATGTACATTTATACATCCAAGCCTTGGATACTCTAATACTTCCTTTGGAAGTATTTTTCCATATGCTACAACACATATCAAATCTGGATGTAATTTATTTAATATTTCTATAACTTCAGGATTATTTCTTATCTTTGCAGGTTGAAATACTGGTATATTTTTTTCATTTGCATATACCTTCACCTCTGAGGCTTTTAGTTTCATGCCTCTTCCTGATGGTTTATCTGGATTTGTAAATACTCCTACCACGTTATATCCACTTTCAACTAATCTTTCTAATGAACACTTTGCAAAATCTGGTGTTCCCATAAATACAACTTTTATATCTTTATTCAACAATCTCATCCTCTCTTAAATACAGTCATATATTACTACAAAAAAATATATTTTTCAAGTATAATTACATATT
>USJA01000021.1 GCA_900554875.1 uncultured Clostridium sp.
TAGATAAATTTACTAATAATAACCTAGCATTAGCTTCAAAGAATAATTTAAAAGAAATAAAGTTATATATTAGTAACACTGATAAATTTGAAAGAGCTATTCATCATGAACTTTTTCATATTTTCGAATATTACATGCAAGATAAAAATTCAAGTGTATATAATGGATGGGAAAATCTAAATCCAAGTAAATTTAAATATGAATCAAATATTTCAAAGCTTGATAATAAATATGTTTATGAAAAGGATAATGATTTAAATAACTGTTATTTTTTAACTAAATATGCAAAATCAAGTCAAAAGGAAGACAGAGCTGAAACATTTGCTGAGATTATGATGCTACAAAAAGAGCCTGATTATTTAAAGCAAGATACAAATATTAATAAAAAGGTAATAAACTTGATGGAGGAGATGTCAAAATTTTTAAATACTAAAAATATATATTGTGATAAATTTATGAAATAAAGGGAAGTTTTAAAAAATCTTTCCTTTATTTCTTTACAGTAATATAAAGAAATGATATAATATGAAAAAATAAAGGGGAATATATGATGTATACAAAGACCTTTTTTAGAAGAATTATGATTTTTGTGTTTTTGTGTTTAATTTTTATAGGTACTTGTTTTGCTAGTATTGATGAAAAAGATACAAAAAATACTGATAATATTAATAATGAAAATAGTAATATAGCTGATTTACTTGTTGTAATAAATGAATGTGTAGATGAAATAAAAAAAGATATAAAGGAAATGGATAATACTTTAAATAAACTTGACGACACTAATGAATATGAAAAATATCCAGCTATAAGATTAAATATAGATACTCCGTTTTTTGGGCTTGGTTCTATGGTTGATCAAAAATTAAAAATTAAAAACGATGTATCAACTGTAGACGTCGCAACAGGTTATTCAATAAAAGATGTAGTAAATAATATGAGTATTAAGTTGCCTGATTTTAAAATTGGAAATATTGTTGTATCAACAAGAAATGTAAAACTCGATAAAAACATTTCTGAATCTGATGCTAAAATAGTGATATCTAAACTTGTTCAATATATTAGTCAAGTGAAAAATACAAACGAGCTTTTGAATAAGAGAATAAATAATATTTTTGAGGGATATATTCCAAAAGATAAACTTGAAAAGATTGATATGTTAAATAATAAACTAAAGGGAATGTCTGATAATTTAATATCCAAGGACACTGATGTTATAACAGTATACTTGCTTAGCAATGATGAAACTTCTAAAAGTATAAATTCTAAATATTATGAAATAAATGAAAGAATTTACACTCTAGAAAAGTTACTTGATAATATTCTTTTAAGTTCAGAAGAACTAGAGGCAATTGAAAGAGAGTCTGTGAGTTTAGAACTTGAAACATTGAATTATTTAAGGGATGTAAATACAGAAAAAGAAAAGCTTACAAGTGATTTAGATGTTAACTTATTACTTAATAATACAAACAATATATTAAAGTCAAAGATGGATGCATTAGATGAGTATGTAAAAAACAGTGTTACTCCTGCAATTATAAATTTTGAAGATGAGGAAACTTCAAATGAGAATGGTAGTCAAAATAAATCATTAGATGTTTCAAATTATACAGTTACATCAAAATATATAATAGATTATGAGAAAAATTTATTAAATAATTTAGATGATAAGATAAAATATTATATTCCTCAAAATGACGACCAAAATAATACCGAAGTTAAAGTTATTTCAAATGATGAAAAACAATCATTACTTCAAGATGTTTTAAAGCTGTATAGTGATTTTACAATGAAAGAAAATAAGTTTTATCTTGATAATTTAAATTATCTATTAAGGGATACTACGTATAAACTTTCAAAACTTCCGGAGTATGCTGATGCTAATACTGTAAAGGACTTAAAGTATATATATATAAATTTACCTGATGATATAGATACTTTGTTAGATATGTATAGTACAAAATCATTAATGCAAACAGAAGTATTGACAAAAGAGTTAAGTAGTAGACTTTTAAAGCTTGTTAAGTCTAATTCTAATGTAAATATTGAATATGATAAATTTAATTTAAGTTAAGGGGTTTTTGATGTTAATGGTAACTAAGGAGAATTTTGCTAATATAGATAATCCTTTAAGATATACTGGGGGAGAGTACAACGAAGCAAAAAAATGTAAAGATAATGTTAAAATAAGGGTGGCACTTTGCTACCCTAATCTGTATGATATAGGGATGAACAATTATTCTATGCTTTACCTATATAATGCAATTAATAGTCAAAAAGAAATTTATGCGGAGAGAGTTTTTATGCCAGCTTTTGACTATGAGTGTTTTCTAAAAAAAAACGGCGAGGAACTTTGTACGCTTGAGACCAAAAGTAAACTTAGTTCATTTGATTTTGTTGTATTTATTTTATCAAATGAAATTGACTATATAAATGTAATTACAATGTTAAAGCTTACAAATATATTAAATAGTTCAGAGGAGAAACCTATATTAATCGGCTTTTTTGAAAGTTTCCAATGTAATCATAAACCATTGGATGATATTTTTGATATATTTGTTTATAACAATTTAAAAATAGTGTACAAAGATATTTTATTTAGGTATAATGTATATAACAAACAAAAATTATCAATAAACAACTTTTTGGAGAGCATAAATGCCATAGATAATGTGATTGTACCTAAGATAAATTCTGAAAAAAAATTAAATAAAAAAAGTAAGATAATAATGGAAAAAGCAATGTCATGTGTTCCAGTTTCAAGTATGGCAAATATAAATCAAAAATTGATTATAAAGTATAACTCTGATGTGGTAAAGATGTATCAAGATACAGTAAACTTGATAAAAAATACTGGCATAAAAGATATTAAAGTCATATGTATAGAAGATGCAGATTATAATAATTTGTATAACTATATTAAGGCTTTAAAGCAAGATTTCATATTTTTGAATTTTAGTATTGATAAATTACCATATAACATTGAAACTTTAAAAATATATGAATATACAGGAATGATCAATTCAAGAGTTGGGTTTGAAATTATTGCTGCAAATAGTAAAAAGAATATAATAAAAAACTTAGAATCAAATATTGAGCTGGCCATAAAAAACGGAGCTAGGAAAGTATACCTAAATGTTGTTATAGGCTATAATGATGAAACTTATCACGACTTGGAAAAAATTGCAAAATGCATTAATAATATTAAGGAAAATATAACTTTACCTTTTGATGTTAATTTTAAAGTTAACTTTTTATTTGATACAAATGGTGACATAAATAGTTTTGACTTAAGGAAAAAATTTTTAGAGGAAAAGGTTTTCAATGTAAATTATAAATTTGAAAATTTAAATATTGTAAAACTTAAAAATTTGCTTAAATATGGAAAAAAAGATAGTATAAATTTACTTGAGATGGCAAGTAATAACTTAATTAGAGTATATAAAAATATATATGATATTGATGAAAAAAGAATACAGAAAACTTTTAAGGATTTAAATCTGGATTTGGATTGCTAATTTTCACGAAATGGAAGTGGTTAAATGAAAAAAGGTAAAAAGGATAATTTAGTAATAAAAAATAGACAAATTAGTTTTAAATATGATATTGTTGAAACCCTTGAAACAGGGATAGAATTAAAGGGTACAGAGGTAAAATCTGTACGCGAAGGCTCATGCAACTTAAAAGATAGTTTTGCAATAATTAAAAATAACGAAGTCATTGTAAAGGGAATACATATAAGCCCATATGAAAAAGGAAACATAAATAATGTAAACCCTTTGAGAGATAGAAAATTATTATTACACAAACTAGAAATATTAAAGTTACAAAATTATATAAAAAAAGGAGGGTATACATTAATACCAGAAAAAGTATATTTAAAAGGTAGATTTGTTAAATTATCTCTTGCAATTTGTAAAGGTAAAAAATTATATGATAAAAGAGCTTCACTTAAAGAAAAGGATGCATTAAAAGAAGTTAATATTTATAAGAAAAATTAGTGAAGATATAATCTGATAACTGAAAATAACTCTATTTTTTTAGGTAGAGTTATTTTTTTGTTCACAGTTTGATTGTACGGTAGCTATTATTGCTAGATTTTCTCCTATACTTTGAAGAAGTGTAGAAAGTAAATTTTGATCTTCAATTGATAATTCATTTGCAATAAGAATTGAAAGAAGAGCAGAAAATAGTACTAGATTACTACCTGCATTATTACAAATATTGTTATTTTTTGAAAGAACATTTGACATTTGGATTACCTAGGAAATTACAGCTGTAAGAGTAACTATATGTGTACAGTTTTTTGTTGGAATACAAATTTGCATTGGGAAATTTCTTACATTCCTAATTATTACTTGAAATCCATTTTGTATTAATATAGTTGCATAGTTACTATTTACAGCAATTACATTTAAAATATAATTGTTTTGCAATGATATTGTTTGAGAAGTAGTAGTAACAGTAACTGTGCTTGAATTACAATTTTTGCAGCTACAAGAATAAGTGCAATCTTCAATTGTTAAAGCAACATTAAAATTATTCATGAATTTTCCCCCTTTTTAAATTATATTACAACAGGCAACAGTATTGCTACAATCTATGGCAGTTACGCCTACATATATTCTAACTGTTCCAGAATCTACAGGTAAATCAAATATTTTATAACTGCCACTTGGTATATTAAATAAGATGTTAGGAATAAAGTCAGGATTTGACAACTGTATTGTTGCCGTACTTGAGTTACTTGAAATAAAAGTCAAAGTATAACCAAAACCAAGTTGGACCACACTGTTATTGGATATGTTAGTGTATACGTTATCTGTTATATTTGATATTCCATTTTGACATTTTTTTTGCCTTACAGCTAAAGTATAACAAAAATTATTCATACAAATCACTCCATTGTTTATACAATATTCTATGCATTATACATAATTTTGTTATATTTTATTTGACATTTTGAAATAAAATGGTATAATTTAAGTAAAAATAACACTTATTATTTTTTTAATAAAAAATGAGAGAAGGGTCTTTTATGAAAAACCAGAGGGTATTAATGCCAATAAAATACTTATATCAAAATAATCTGACGCTAGATTGTGTTTTAAAAACAGAATCCTTTTTAGTTAACAAAGCTAAGATTTGTAGTTTAAATATTGACATGGCAGAATTTGTTGACGAATGGTCAGCTGTGCAAAATTTAGTAAAATTCAAGAATGGAATATTATATATGGAATATAATATTGATAAATATTTGCCATGTCTTAGAAAAGATAAAGTTTATAATTTGTATAATATTCAGGATATAATAATGAGAGAAGTGATTGGACAACATTGTATAGACATTGAAATGTTTAATTATCTGAATCAATTTTTATGGAAAGAATGGCTAAAGGAATATACGAATAAATTAATATCGTATAGAAGAAAAAATACGATTGGCATTGAGATATCGTTTAAAACAGAAAAATTGAAGGAAATCTACTTTATAGAAGATGACCGAAAATTTTTTGATGAAGTTATTTATGATGTAATATTGTTTATGACTTACAATAATTTGGGAAATATTAGATTAGATGAAGGCTATAGTTTTTCATCAAAGAAAATTAGCTTTGTCGTAGACATGGAAATTTTTTAATTATGTAATGATGCAGATTATTCTGCATCATTTTATTAACTATTTACAATAGTAAAATTAAATGATATAATGTAGGTAAATTGGAGGTTAAAATGTTTAAAAGTGGATATGTAAGTGTAGTTGGAAAACCAAATGCAGGAAAGTCTACACTTGTAAATAAGTTAGTTGGATTTAAAGTTGCAATTACAACGCCAAAGCCTCAAACTACAAGATTTAATATAAAAGGAATAGTTACAAGTAAAACATCACAAATTGTATTTATTGATACACCTGGAGTACATACACCTAAGCATAAAATGGGAAAATATATGATGCAAAGCGTAAATACAGCCATAAGCAATGTTGATGTTATTGTATATTTAGTCGATGCTACAAGACCCAAAATTGATTTTGCAAACGAAAATATAATGAAGAATATCTCATGTATGAATACTAAGGTAATTTTATGTATAAACAAAATAGATAAAGTAGATAAATCAAGGTTACTTAGTATAATGGATGAATACAATAAATTCTTTGAAAGTATTGGGGCAAATTTTTGCGATATAATTCCTATTTCTGTATATAGAAATGATGGACTAGATATTTTGACTTCATGTATTGAGAAAAATTTAAATCCAGGAGATATTATTTATCCTGAGGACGAAATTACTGATATTACAGAAAGGGAGATTGTTGAAGAGACAATAAGGGAAAAAGCTTTAAATAATTTAGATGAAGAAGTTCCACATGGAATTAAAGTTGAAGTTGAAAATTTTAAAGAAAATATTAGAGAAGATGGAAAGTATGTATATAATATAGATGTTAATCTAATTTGCAAAAAGAAATCACATAAGGGAATTGTAATTGGTAAAGATGGAACTATGTTAAAGAAGATAACAAGTGAAGCAAGAAAAGATTTAGAGCAAAATCTTGATGCAAAAATAAATCTAAAAATTTGGGTTAAAGTAAGAGAAAACTGGCAAGAAAATGATAACTTTTTAAAGGATTTAAGGTCAAAAATATAGTTACATATTTAGACAAATAATAATATATTTTTTAGTATATGAAGTATATAATTACATAAAATATGAGTAGAGGGTGATTTTATGTATGAAGATCTAGCGTGGGAAAATTTTTGTAAAACAGGAAACTTAGAAAGTTATATTGAATATAAAAAAATATGTAAAATGAATAATCAAAATGGTGGGTTATTAAATGATGAAGGGATTATTTTAGATGAACTTAATAAAACTAAAGGGGATAGTAATTAAAGAGGTACAATATAAAGATAATGATAAAATAATAACTATACTTACAGATACTCTTGGAAAGGTTTCATGCATCGCAAGAGGTGCTAAAAGGACGAATAGTCCAATTCTTGCAAATGCACAGTATCTTGTTTATAACGAGTTTGTTTTATATAAATCAAGGAATTTTTACTATGTAAATTCTGCGAATGTAATTGATACATTTTATAACATAAGAATAGATTTGGATAAACTTGAAATATCATTTGAACTTACAAGACTATTAGGAAGAGTAACAGATGAAAATCAAGATACGTCGTCTATATTAAAGCTTTTTTTAAATACAATGTATATTTTAGGAAAAGAAAGTAAAGAAGCAAATTTAGTAATATCAATTTTTAAATTGAAACTATTTTGTCTTTTAGGATTTATGCCACATATAGATAAGTGTCTAGAGTGTGGACAAGCCTTAAAAAATGTTGATGAAATATACTACGATTATGTAAGAAATAATTTCTTATGCAATAATTGTATAAATCAAAAGGATAAAAGAAGATATATAAAAATTAATAAATCAACACTTGTAGCAATAGAATATATAATGAATGCAGAAATAAAAAAAGTATTTAGTTTTGAACTTAAGGATATATCTATTCTTAAACTTTTTTCTGATGTATATTCTGACGTTATGATAGGTGGAATATAAAGGTGGGGAGTATGAATAAAAAAATTGGAGTAATTGTTTGTGCTATAATTGGTATTCTTGCTATATTTTGTTTAGCAGTAATAATTATAAATACAAATTCAGGAAAAAAACAAGAAAGCAACGATAGTGTAGAGCAAAGTGAAAATAATTCTATTAAAGATAAAGATGAAATTAATCAAAATTTAAAGACTGAAAATGTAGTGCTAAATAGCAAGATTGGAACAAAAATACAAGATTTAATTTACATTCCAAATCTGTATTCTGATTATTTTTTCAAAGAAATTGAGGCAAGTGGTTTAGATGATAGAGCAAAGATAATGTTTACATTTGCAAAAATTGTAACAGATGATGAATATTCATCTCTAAGAAGAAAATCAGAGGACTATGTTGGTGATTATATTACAAAGGATGATATTGAAGAGGTAGCTTCTAAATTATTTTTAAATGTATCAAATTTGAAGCATCAGGAAATTTTTCTAACAGGTTCATATGATAGTAAAAATGGAAATTATATTCAATTTCCAACAGGTTTTGTAGAATTTAGTTATATAAAAGATATACCATACAAAATAGAAGAAACAGGAGATAATATAACAGTATATACATATAGGTTATACATTGATTGTAATACTATTGAAAGTATGGAAGAAAATACTAATTCAACTCATACAATATATTATGATGCTACAAAGAAGAACAAGGCTATAGTTATAAATGATGAAAAAATGGATGATGAGAACACTCAAAATGAATTTTTAAATACTAAAATTACATCAGGAGAAATTAGTAAAGAAAAAATTAAGCAGGGTGTATACAAGATACAAAAAAAAGGAAATAGCTATTTAATTGAGGATATAAAATAAGACAGAGGCTTTTGCCTCTGTCTTTTGATCGAAGTTATAACTTTTCAGTTACAACTTCAATTCTAATGATTCTTTCCCAACCACCGTGTTGGAAGACGTATTCGTCTTCTTCGTTACCGTTTCGCGGATTAACGATTTTCCTACCAGTAGGTACTCTGTCATTTAGAGCCCTTATTACTGGTTTATCAGTTTTTTTGATAAGCTCAGTAATAATCTGTGGCGGAAGAACTACTGCAAGTATATCACAGTCTTTACCAGCTTCAATAACATCTTCAGCTGATTTTACCACCATAGAAATATTTTTTATTTCTATTTCTCCGAAAATCCTTTCTAAGTCTTCAAGTTGCCTTTCATTTAATTCGTGGCGAGATAACCATAAGATTTTCATAAAAAATCCCCTTTCATATTAATGATTAGTAAATTTAACAATAGTTATATTATAACAAATTTTACATAAAAAATCAACACTTCAAAAAATGAGAAGATAAATTTATATTATCTTCCCATTTTATATCATTACAAACTTTCCTTTGAAATTTATTCAACAGTTACCGATTTTGCTAAGTTCTTTGGCTTATCAATATCACAATCCTTAAGTTTTGCTGTTTCATAAGCAATTAACTGAAGTGCTGTAACGATAAGTAATGGCTCAACAAATTCTGAAAGTTTTGGTAACTTCAAAGTGATGTCAGCAAAGTCCTTTGAACATTCATCTGACGTTGTGATAAATATTGAAAAAGAACCTCTAGCTTTTGTCTCTTTAATATTACTTACCGTTTTTTCATAAAGAGTGTCATTTGTTGCAATTGCAATTACAGGTGTTCCATCTTCAATAAGAGAGATGGTACCATGTTTTAATTCGCCAGCACCGTAAGCTTCACTATGAATGTATGAAATTTCTTTTAATTTAAGTGAACCTTCCATACATAATGAGTAATCAATACCTCTTCCTATGAAGAATATATCATTTCTTTTGTAAAGGCACTTAGCAATTTCTTTGTACTTATCATTTTGATTAATAACTTCTGTAATTAAATTTGAAATGTTACTAAATTCATTACAAAATTTTGAGAAAAGGTTAGAGTCTAAGATATTTTTTTGCTTCATTGCATTTATACAAAGAAGAGATAAAATTGCAACCTGTGAAGTATAACCTTTTGTAGTTGCTACAGCAATTTCTGGACCTGCATATGTATATATATTAATGTCGGATTCTCTTGCAATTGTAGAACCAACTGCGTTTACAATAGAAAGCGTTGTGGCATTTTTTTGCTTTGCGATTCTTAAGGCTGCAAGAGTATCTGCAGTTTCACCTGATTGTGAAATTAAAATAACTAAAGTTTTTGGAGTTATTCTCATATTTTTGTATCTATATTCTGATGCAATTTCCACAGTTACATCAACATCAGCATAGTTTTCAAATAAATATTTTCCAACTAAACCAGCGTGCATTGCACTACCACATGCTACAATATGTATTTTGTCATAGTCTCCAAAGTTTAAATTTATTCCTAGGTTTTCATCTTCCATATACCTTTTGAAGATATCAGATAAAACTTTTGGCTGCTCATTAATTTCTTTTAACATAAAGTGTTCATAACCATTTTTTTTGTATTTATTTGCATCCCATGTTGCAGTATCACTTTTTTTAGAAACAATGTTTAGGTTAAGATCAAATATATTGACGGATGAATTTGTAATTTTTGCAAATTCGCCTTCTTCAAGAAGTATGTATTCTTTTGTATAATCTAAGATAGCCGAAATATCTGAAGCTATAAAATTCTCATTTTTTCCTAATCCAATAATTAAAGGGCTATCTTTTCTTGTAGCATAAATTGAAGTTGTATCATTATCAAAGATTATTCCAAATGCGTATGATCCCCTAAAATCCTTACACGCATTAATAATAGCTACAAGCTCAGGATTTTTAGAACCTTTTTCAAGTTCTTTTTCGTACATATAGTTTATATATGCACAAGCCACTTCGCTATCTGTTTGTGTCTTGAAATTTATACCTTTTGAAGATAAATTTTCTTTTATCTGAGAGTAATTCTCGATAATGCCGTTGTGAACCAAAGTAACTTTCCCTACTTTATGTGGATGGGCATTTATTTCATTTGGAATACCATGAGTAGCCCATCTTGTATGCCCAATTCCAATACATGAATTAGCATCAATATTTTTTAGATAATCCTCAAGCTTTGTTATTTTCCCTTTTGTTTTGTATAAACAAGTTTTGTTATTTTCAACAATAGCAATACCAGCTGAATCGTAACCTCTATATTCTAAGTTTTTAAGTCCTGTAATAATTGCACTTTTAGCTTTTTTTTCAGAACCATTATATCCAATTATTCCACACATATAATTACCTCCATATATATTATTTTCAATGTTCATAAAAATATTTAGACTATATAGCTTTTGTAGTAATTTAAGATTTTACATTTTGTACTATATATATCGATGCTAAATCACCGTGATAATATCCGCTGACTTTTCGATAATTATCATCCTCGTCACATAAAAATATATGCACATGCGCTATTTAATATTACTAAAAAAATCCCTCCTTAAAAGTAAGATTAAATTTAAAATAA
>USJA01000022.1 GCA_900554875.1 uncultured Clostridium sp.
TATAATTTCTTCTTTTGTGATACCATATATTTTATATAAATTTTCAATATCACCTGATTTACCAAATTTGTCTTTTACTCCGAGCTTGATTAGTTTTTTAGGATATTCTTCAGTTAAAACATTAGAAATAATACTACCAATTCCGCCAACTATACTATGATCTTCAATTGAAATTAATTTATCAGTTTCTTTTGCAGATTTAATTATTGTTTCTTTATCAATTGGTTTTATACTGTATAAATCAACAACACGTACATTTATACCTTTTTTTTCTAGTTCTTGTTTTGCCTCAAGAGCTATCCACACCGTATTTCCAACAGCAAAAATTGTACCTTCATTTCCATTACCAAATGTATTGGATCCTCCAAGTTTAAATATATCAAGATCACTGTATACATCCATAGCCTTATTTCTTCCTAATCTTAAATATTTAGGTCCTTTTTCTTGCATACATATATCAAGTACTTTTTTGGTTGCTACATCATCTGCTGGACAAAATATTTTCATATTTGGAATTACATTCATAAGTGCAATATCCTCTATACATTGATGGGTAGCACCATCTTCTCCTACTGCGAGTCCTGAGTGTGTGGCACATAAATTAACATCTATATTTGAATATGCAGCTGTATTTCTAATTTGTTCATAGGCACGCCCAGCAAGAAACATTGCAAAGCTAGATGCAAATACTTTTTTTCCTGTAAGTGCCATTCCGCAAGCTGTTCCTACCATATCCTGCTCTGAAATCCCCATATCAAAATGTCTATCAGGAAATTCTTTTTTAAATAATTTAGTGCAAGTGGCATTTGCAAGATCGGCATCAAATACTACAATATCTTTATTTTCAAAACCTTTTTTAACAAGATATTCCCCATATGATTCTCTCGTTGATTTCATATATTTCCCTCTTTTCTTTTATTTTAATTCTTCTTTAGATAAGTTATATTCTTCATCGGTAAGCTTTTTACCATGCCATTCAGCTTTATTTTCCATAAAAGATATTCCCTTACCCTTTATTGTATTGGCTATTATTATATTTGGTTTATTTGAATTTTTAGCATTAGATACAGCTGTTAAAATTTCATCAAAATTGTGTCCATTAATTCTTTGAACATAAAAACCAAAGGAATTAAATTTTTCTTCTAAGTTATCCACATTTTTAACATCTTTAATGGTACCATCTATTTGTAAGCCGTTATTATCTACAAACAAAATTAAATTATTAAGATTATATTTATTTGAACTCATACAAGCTTCCCATATCTGGCCTTCTTCTATTTCTCCATCTCCTACTAAACAATATACATTTCCCTCTTTATCTGATATTTTTTTAGAAATTGCCATACCATTTGCAATTGAAAGTCCCTGGCCCAAAGATCCGCTTGAAACATCTACACCATTTATTTTTATACAAGGATGGCCCTCAAGGTAACTATCATACTTTCTAAATGTTTTTAAATCATCATGTGGTATATATCCCTTACTTGAAAGTACAGCATAATAGCAAGATGATGCATGACCTTTTGATAAAACAAATTTATCAATTCTATTACCTTCATCATCTACATTTAAATTCATTACTTTATGATATAAAGCAACTAATATTTCAACGCAAGAAAGACTACCTCCTGGATGTCCTGAACCTGCACTATATATCATATCCACTATATCATTTCTAATATCTTTTGATATTTTTTCTAATTCTTCCATATATCCCCCTTAATTTATATCTTTAAATCCTGTTCCAATAGCTTCATTTACAGTAGTTATATACATTAAAGCTTTACTATCATTTTCTCTAATAAGTTCTTTTAATTTTGCAATTTGAGGTGTAGTTATTACACAAGTAATTGTAGTTACCATTTTTTTACTATGTGCTCCAACACTATTTGTAACCGTTGCCCCTCTTTTTAAATCGTTTAAAATAGCAGGTATTACTTTATCACTTTTATTTGTAATAATAGTGACAACCTTTGTATAATATATACCTTCAAATACTATATTTACAACTTTAGTTGAAATTGCCATTGCAATTATTGAGTAAAGCCCAACATTTATATCCTTAAATATGATAATTATTGATGCTATTATAACAAACTCAATTATAAGTAGAGTTTTGCTAACACTTTGTGCTTTTGTAAGTTTGTATATAAGTTGAGCTAAGAGATCTGAGCCTCCTGAACTAGCACCTGCCTTAAAAACAAGAGCTAAGCCTAATCCCACTATAATTCCTCCGAAAACACAAGATGTAAACATATCCAATCCACCATACTTTATAAACACTCCATCCTTAAAGACTTCAAAGAATGTTGCTAATATAAACGTTGTAAATATTGTTTTTAAATTAAATTTTAATCCAAGCTTTATTATAGAAAAAATAAAAAGGGGAATATTTATCAAAATTATAGTAATTCCCATTGGCATATTAAAAAGATAGTAAAGTATTGTGGCAACCCCACTTGCTCCTCCAGTAGTCATTTTGTAAGGTAATAAAAGCCAATTGGTTCCAGTTGCTATTAAAAAGGATCCAAATATCATATATATTAAATCCATAATTACATGCATTATCATAATTTGTTTTTTTTTCAAATTATTAAGATTCATAATAATCACCTATTATGATTATTATTTGTTATTAGATTTAAATTATATCTCTTTTCTTAATATATTAAGAAATTTTTCTTCTTGAATATACCTTTTTGGCTTAAATTCTTTTAATTGTTTTACATATTTATCAAAACTTTCTCCGTCTTTGTACATAATTAAATATCCTTCTTTTTCAAGTTCACTTGCTACCTCTAATTGATGGTCATTTACATGTTCTTTATATTTTTCAAGCCTTGGTACAACCAATATTTTTTTGTTATTTTCAAGAGCATTAAAAATTGTACCTACACCACCATGACAAATCACAAAATCAGCTTTTTGTATATATTCATTAAATTTATTAGTATCGATTGACTCTATCATTTTTATTATATTACTGCAAAATTTAGTATTCCCCGTTTGTGCAACTATATCATCATCAAATAAAACTTTAGAATTTTCAACCATGTCAAAAATTCTCTTAAATTGCTGTTTCTGAGTACCGACAGATACAAAAACCATTACATTAACCTCCCTATATATTCGGCTTTTTTATATTTTTGTGCCAAATCCTCCCATTGAACATAAAATTTATTTGCAAAAGGATAAACCATCTTTCCAGTTACTGATAAACCATTTACCTTTGCAAGAGATTCAATATATATAACCTTTTTACCAAATAGCTTAGCAAAGAAACACATGATTCCCCCAACCTGAGCACCAGTTGTCACAACTGTTTTAGGTTTAAACTTAATAAGAATGGCTATACTCTTAAATATGTTATATATAACAGCACCCATATACTTTATTTTATTTTTATTTGGTCCATATTTAAAATATTTAATGTTATACTTATTTGCTAAATCTTCTGTAATCTCAGTTTTTTCCGTTACTAGCAAATAATCATATTCTTTAAATAATTTTTTTAATTTTAACATTTCACTTAAATGTCCACCTGAACTACATACAAAAATTACCTTCTTCACAATTTTCTCCCTTTATTTTTATATCAACATCATATTTTTCTTTTAAATATTTTTTATTTATTTTTTTTGGTCCAACAACAACAGAGGTGTATTTATTTTTAGTATATATATTTATAATTTGCTTTAAATTATTTTCCTTTTTTATATTATTTTTTAATATATATTTTTCTATTTCTTCTAATACTATTTTTGATAATACATATTCTGCAAAATTGTCGCAAACAGGCCCAATTATCTCAGTATTTGACGATGTTATTTCACTTGTAGTTTGAAGTCCTATTCTAATTACTTTAACATTAGTTTTTTGACACTCTTTCAGGATATGATATACCCTTATTATAGCGTCATCTATACTTAATGGTACATATTCCTTATTCTCATACATTTCATAGAGTTTGCTATCTTTTAATACATATACTGGATAAATTCTTAAACATTTTGGATTTAGATTTAATACCTTTTTTATGCTATATAGCTCAGTATCTAAAGTACTTCCTGGAAGTCCAACCATAATTTGAATACCTAAATCTATTCCATATAAATGTATTAATCTTGATGCACGTATAACATCAATTTTATTATGTCCTCTTTTAGATAATTCTAATACTTCGTCACTCATTGATTGTACTCCAAGTTCAATAGTTTTTACGTTATATTTTTTTAAAATAGATAATATTTTAGGTGATATATAGTCAGGTCTTGTTGATAGTCTAATACTATCTACTTTTCCTTCTTTTATATACTTATTTGCTACTTTTAAATAACTTATTTGTAATTTAACAGGAATTCCTGTAAAAGAGCCCCCAAAAAAGGCAATTTCAATTTTTTTGTTATTCTTGTTATTTTTAAAATATTTTAAATGCTCAGTAATAATATTATCAACATCATCCACTGTTACACTTGTACTTATTCCTGTTATTTTTCTTTGATTGCAAAATACACATTCATTATTACAACCTAAGTGAGGAATAAATATTGGAATAGTATATTGATTATCTTTGTTTACAATATTTTTTAAAACAGAAGATATATCAATACTTAGATTATATTCTTTTAATGGCATATGCTGCTGCTGCCTGTTCTGCACTTTTTTTGTTTTTTCCAATTCCTTCACCTATCTTTTTGCCATTAAATACAACCTCAACATAAAAAGTCTTGTTGTGCTCTGGTCCTTCTTCCTTTAAAAGTTTGTATTCAATTTTTACATTACCATTCTTTTGTAAGATTTCTTGTAACTTAGTTTTGTAATCAGTATTGAAATCTTTTCCTTCTAATACTTCTTTTATCTGACTACTTAATTTAGTAAGCACAAACTCTTTAGCATTATCATATCCTCCATCTAGATATATACTTCCTAGAATTGCCTCAAAACAATCGGCAATTATTGCATCTTTTTTTTCAACTAAACTTTGTGTTTCGCATTTTCCTAAATATATGTAGTTTTGTAGTCCAATAGCTTTTAATGCTAAACTCAAAGACGTTTCACATACTATAGCAGCTCTTTTTTTTGTCATTTCACCTTCAGAATAAATTTTTTTATCATTATACAACATATCTGATATTATATGTTCTAAAATTGCATCTCCCAAATATTCAATTCTTTCGTTATAATCATTATTACTTGTAATTCCCTTTTCATAAGCGTATGATTTATGTGTAAGTGCAAGTTTCAAAAGTGAAATATCATTATATCTATAACCTATTAATTCTTCAACTTTTTTTAGTTTTAATTCATCTGCCAATTTTAACACTTCTTTATTCATTTTATATATATTATACATAAATATTAAATTTTTTTCAAGTAAAATATAATATTTCTTTACTTTTTATGTAAAGTGTGATATAATGTTTATGCATATATAAATTGATCTAAAATAATTATAAAAGAGGTGGATTAAAATGTTATTATTCATTTATGGAACAATTTTTGGGCTTTTGATTTCGTTTTCCTTTTATTTTTTTAAAAAAAGGCAAACAAAGAATTACCAGAGCAGAAACATGATGCTTAGGGTAACTATAAAAGACTCATTTTTTTACCTAGAGGAGCGGTTAGCTAACTCCAATATGGTAACAACTAGGAGGTATAAAAGCAAAGATTCTGTTTCAAAATATTTGGAACAAAATTATTCAAAGAATACCTTTCTTGAGGTGAGATCTTCTGTAGAAGAAAAGGAAGTTAGCGTTTCTTCCTTTTTAGAAGAAGATTAACTTCACAAAAACTACAGGCCTAATATTAGGTCTGTAATTTTTGTTTTAAAAAGGTCTAAACAAAACTTGTTTAGACCTTTTCATTTTATTTACACATTATTCTTTATATAATCAACTACATCTCCCACAGTAGAAATTTTTTCAGCCTCTACCTCTGGAATTTCCATATCAAATTCTTCTTCGAATGCCATTATAAGTTCAACAACATCTAAAGAGTCTGCTCCTAAATCATCTATAAAAGTAGTTTCAGATGTAATTGTATCTAAATCATCAATTCCTAATTGTTCAGCTATAACATCTTTGACTCTACTGAAGATTTCACTTTCTTCCATATAAATTACCTCCTCAATAAATTTTATATCTCTATTATCTAATATTTACGTGTTATTGTCAATAGTATTACATATATTTTTTTATTTTTTATATATTTTGTTTTTTCAACATAATATGTTGTATAATTTACTATATGAAAGGAAACATGAATTGTTAAAAAAAAACAGAGCATACGCTCTGTTTTTAATAAATTACTCTATTATGTTAGATACTGAACCAGATCCAACTGTTCTTCCACCTTCACGAATAGCGAATTTTAATCCTTTTTCAATTGCTATTGGAGTGATAAGTTTAGCTTTGATTGTTACATTATCACCAGGCATTACCATTTCTTTATCTTTTGGTAATTCGATTACACCTGTAACATCAGTTGTTCTGAAATAGAATTGTGGTCTATATCCTTGGAAGAATGGAGTATGTCTTCCACCTTCTTCTTTTGTTAGGATATATACTTCAGCTTCGAATTCAGTATGTGGATGTATAGAACCAGGTTTAGCAATAACTTGACCTCTTTGGATTTCATCTCTTTGAATACCTCTTAAAAGTAGACCAGCGTTATCTCCACATTCAGCTTCATCAAGTGATTTTCTGAACATTTCAATACCTGTAACAACTGTCTTTTTAGGAGTATCTACAAGACCAACGATTTCAACTTCTTCACCAAGTTTTAATACACCTTTTTCGATTCTACCTGTAGCAACTGTTCCTCTACCAGTAATTGTAAATACATCTTCAACTGGCATTAGGAATGGTTTATCAGTATCTCTAGTTGGTTCAGGAATGTATTCGTCTATAGCAGCTAGAAGTTCTTTAATACAAGCGTATTCTGGAGCTTCTGGATCTTTAGATTCACATTCTAAAACTTTTAGAGCAGAACCTTTTATGATAGGAGTTGTATCTCCTGGGAAATCATATTTTGATAATAGATCTCTTATATCCATTTCAACTAGTTCTAATAGTTCTGGATCGTCAACCATATCACATTTGTTCATGAAAACAACTATATATGGAACACCAACTTGTCTTGCAAGTAGTATATGCTCTCTTGTTTGAGGCATAGGACCATCTGCAGCAGAAACAACTAGGATTGCACCATCCATTTGTGCAGCACCTGTGATCATGTTTTTAACATAGTCAGCGTGTCCTGGACAGTCAACGTGTGCATAGTGTCTCTTATCTGTTTCATATTCTACGTGTGATGTAGAAATAGTGATTCCTCTTGCTTTTTCTTCTGGTGCGTTATCAATTTGGTTGTAATCACTAAATTGAGCTTCACCTTTTAAACTACAATATTTAGTTATTGCAGCTGTAAGAGTAGTTTTACCATGGTCAACGTGACCAATAGTACCAATATTAACGTGTGGTTTAGTTCTTTCAAACTTTGCTTTTGCCATTTTAAAATTCCTCCTTAATTACTACTTTTAATGCATAAAGCATTAACTTTGGTAATATTTTACTACATTTTAAATTAATTTGCAATACATTTATTCGTTTTTTATGTTTTTTTTAACTTTTAGACATTAATTCTCTTTTTTTGTTCTTTGTGCAACGATTGTTTCAAGAACAGATTTTGGAACTTCTTCATAATGAGATGGTTCCATAGAGTAAACTCCTCTACCTTGTGTTCTAGATCTTAAATCTGTAGCATATCCAAACATTTCAGATAGTGGAATAAATGAGTGAATAGTTGTAGTTCCTTGAACTGTATCCATTCCTTCCATTCTACCACGTCTAGAGTTAACATCTCCGATAACATCTCCCATGTATTCTTCTGGAACGATGATATCAACTTTCATTATTGGTTCTAATAATACTGCTCCACCTTGACGGCAAGCTTCTTTTAGAGCCATAGATCCAGCAATATGGAAAGCAGCTTCAGATGAGTCAACATCATGGTATGAACCATCAACAAGTGCAACTTTAATATCTACAACAGGATATCCTGCTAGAATACCAGCTTTCATTGCATCTTGAACACCTTCATCAGTTGGTTTAACATATTCCTTAGGAACAACACCACCAACGATTTTAGATGTAAATTCATAACCTTTTCCTGGTTCATTTGGTTCAACTTCTAGCCAAACATCACCATATTGTCCTCTACCACCAGATTGTCTTATAAACTTACCTTGAACCTTAACAGGTTTTCTGATAGTTTCTTTATATGCAACTTGTGGTTTACCAACATTAGCTTCTACTTTAAATTCTCTTTTCATTCTATCAACTATGATATCAAGATGTAATTCACCCATACCAGCGATGATAGTTTGACCAGTTTCTTGATCAGTATATGCTTTAAATGATGGATCTTCCTCAGCTAGTTTTTGTAAAGCTAAGTCCATTTTATCTTGGTCAGCTTTAGTTTTTGGTTCAATTGCAACATCTATAACAGGTTCTGGGAACTCAATAGATTCAAGTATTATTGGAGCGTTTTCATCACATAAAGTATCTCCAGTAGATACATCTTTTAGTCCAACCGCACAAGCTATGTCTCCGGCATATACCTTTGTTATATCTTGTCTGTTATTAGCATGCATTTGAATAAGTCTTCCTATTCTTTCCTTTTTGCCTTTATTAGCATTTAATACATAAGAACCACTTTCTAATGTTCCTGAATAAACTCTAAAGAAAGTTAATTTTCCAACATATGGATCAGTCATTATTTTGAAAGCAAGTGCTGCAAATGGTTGATCATCTGCTGAAATTCTTTCTTCTTCAGTTCCATCTTCTAGTACACCTTTTATATGAGGTATATCAGTTGGAGCTGGCATATAATCAACAATGTTATCAAGTAATTCTTGAACACATTTGTTTTTATATGAACTTCCGCAAGTTACTGGAACTATTGTATTAGCTATTGTTCCTTTTCTAAGACCTTTTTTGATTTCTTCTTCAGTAAGTTCTTCACCCATTAAATATTTTTCCATTAATGCGTCATCTTGTTCTGCAACAGCTTCTACAAGTTTTGTTCTATATTCTTCAGCTAATTCTTTTAAATCATCTGGAATTGGTTCACGTCTAACATCTTTTCCAAGATCGTCATAGTGAATACAAGCATCCATTTTAACTAAATCAACTAGTCCTTTAAAAGTATCTTCTTTACCAATTGGTATAGCAATTGGTACTGCATTAGCTTGTAATCTTTCTTTTAATTGTTTTACACAGTTAAAGAAATCAGCTCCTGTAATATCCATTTTATTTACATATACCATTCTTGGAACGTTATATTTGTTTGCTTGTCTCCAAACAGTTTCAGATTGTGGTTGAACCCCACCTTTTGCACAAAGTACAGTAACTGAACCATCTAGAACTCTAAGTGATCTTTCAACTTCTATTGTAAAGTCAACGTGTCCTGGTGTATCAATAATGTTAATTCTGTTATTATTCCAGTAACATGTTGTAGCAGCAGAAGTTATTGTGATACCTCTTTCTTGTTCTTGAGCCATCCAGTCCATTGTAGCTCCACCATCATGAACTTCTCCTATTTTATGAGTTTTACCTGTATAAAATAGAATTCTTTCTGTAGTAGTAGTTTTACCAGCATCAATGTGTGCCATGATACCGATATTTCTTGTCCTCTCAAGAGGATATTCTCTACCTGCCATTTATTTTTCCTCCTTTTTATCTTAGGATTACCATCTATAATGAGCAAATGCTTTGTTAGCTTCTGCCATTCTATGTGTATCTTCTTTCTTTTTGAATGCTCCACCTTGACCGTTTATAGCATCCATTATTTCTCCAGCTAGTTTTTCTTCCATGCTGTGTTCATTTCTTTTTCTAGCATATTCAACTAACCATCTTATTGCTAAAGATTGTTTTCTATCAGCTCTAATTTCCATTGGAACTTGGTATGTTGCTCCACCCACACGTCTAGCTTTAACTTCTAGTGCTGGTGTAACGTTATCTAACGCTTGTCTAAAAGCATCCATAGCTTCTCTTCCTGTTTTTTCTTTTACGATATCAAATGCACCGTATACGATTTTTTGAGCTGTAACTTTTTTACCATCCCACATTACTTTATTTATAAGCTTTGTAACAACTTTTGAGTTGTACATTGGATCTGGCATTACTTCTCTTTTAGCTATATGTCCTTTTCTTGCCACTTTTCTTCCCTCCTTTTTAACATTTTGAATCATACTAATTCAAAAAGGTACTCAAAAACTTTAATTTCTGTAAGGGGCTAGAGTTTAATTTATTTTAAACTTAAGCACCTACTCTTATTTTATTTTTTCTTTGCTCTTTTTGCACCATATTTTGATTTTGCTTGTACTCTATCTGCTACACCTGCAGTATCAAGTACACCTCTTACAATGTGATAACGTACACCTGGTAGGTCTTTTACTCTTCCACCTCTAATTAAAACAACACTGTGTTCTTGTAGGTTATGACCAATTCCTGGAATATATGCTGTTACTTCCATTGTATTAGAAAGTCTAACTCTGGCTACTTTACGTAAAGCTGAGTTTGGCTTTTTAGGAGTTTGTGTTTTTACAACTGTACAAACACCTCTTTTTTGTGGAGAAGATTGATTAGTAGCAGATTTTGTACGAGAATTGTATCCTCTTTGTAATGCTGGTGATTTTGATTTTGTTACTTTATCTTTTCTTCCCTTTCTTACTAATTGGCTAAATGTAGGCACTCTAAGTTCACCTCCCTTTCATGTTTACTTACTTAACGCAAGTACTTAAATTATACAGCAAACTAGTACAAAAGTCAAGAAAAAATATATATATTTTTCGCTTTAATGTAACATAATATATATTATATACAAAAATAGAAGTGGGGACTTTCCCCACTTGTTATAACACAGTTATTTTTCTAGCTATGTATTTTAGCATTTTATAGATATCTTCCATATCTACCCTTCCATCATTTGTTACCTCTACTATT
>USJA01000023.1 GCA_900554875.1 uncultured Clostridium sp.
ACCGATTTTTTAAATAAAAAGTAAAAAAATATTTTTAATTGAAAAGTAAGTATAAGAGATTTTTTTAATGCAAATATTTTTAAGAGAAAAATTGTATTAAATTTTCTTAACATTTATCAATGCAAAAAATATGATTATGTAATATAGTCACCTTGGAGGTGAAAAAATATGAATCATACAAATTCACAGAATGCTGGAAAAGCATTAAAAATTACAACGTTATTAACGCTAATAATAGCAGGATATGAGTTTTTTTGTTCTTGTCAAAATTATCAAACAGGAATGAATTTACTTGATATTGCAAGTTATGCTAATGCAAATTTGGGCATGTATTGTTTATTGCTTATATTGGCAAATTTTATCCTTCTTCCTAGTGCTATTCTTTTGTATAGGAAAAGTGGTATTAGCCTGAAAGAGGAAATATTTGATAAGTCAAGCCTAAGTAAGGATATTATACTTGGAATAGCTTTGGCAGTTATATCTTCTGCAATTAGTTTATTTTCTCTCGTTATAGCGAGGGGAAGAACAGAATTAGCATTTGGTGGATGGAATAAATTGACTGTTGGTGAAATATTTTTGATGACTATCTCGTTGGTGTTTGTGAGCGGTATATGTAAGGAAATTTTCTTTAGAGGATTTGCAAAAAATTTCTGCGGAACTATTCTTGGTGAAACTACAGCATTAATATTATTTAATATGATGTTTGGTATGCTTGACTGGTTTAATATGGGACATTCCTTTGTTGTAGGATTATTATGGATATGGGGATACAAAAAGAGTAAACACCTTATCGTCCCTATGATTGCACACGGAGGAATGAATTTGATTTCCGTTCTATTTTATATTATTACTTTGTAGGAGGGAGCATGGATAGAAAGTATTTAGTTAATAAATTAATGAATATAGCAAAACAAAATGGTGTGAAATTAGATGTAGAAACTCTTAAATTGATTGTAAATAAGGCTGTTTTTCGTGTGGTCCCTAAAGGTAGCATTTTACAAAATATGGGAGAAGAAACTAAAACAGTGGCAATGGTAATTAATGGAATTTGTAGAGCTTATTATATGGATGGAGACGGTAATGATATCACTCGCGGCTTTTCTATTTCGGGAACCCTTTGTATGGATGAGGGATTGTTTGGTTACAGTGAAAACATTGTTACATGGGAAACATTAGAAGAAACCACTTTAATGTTTTTTGAAATTCGAGATATTAAAGAATTTATTTATGAAAATAATCAGCTTAAAAATGTTTATATAATACTTTTGGAAAAAGCATTACGTTATAAAATATATAGGGAAAATGCATTTCTTGTAGAAAATGCAACGGAAAGATATATTCATTTTAAGAAACTGTATCCTAATGTATGTGATTTGGTGAAACAACATTATGTAGCTACATACTTAGGAATTGCTCCTGAATCGCTTAGTAGAATTAAGAAAGCTTTGAAAGAAAAGTAACTCCAAGTATATAACACACTCTAAAATTTCAGCTTTACATATATTTTACAATTAAAATAGCCTTATCCTGCTGTGTGTGGATAAGGTTATTTTTGTAGCAGCCTATCATGCTATTAATATTACAATTTTATCTGTAAAAATTATTATATTTTTTTTATTTATTTATTTTAATTTCCTAATAATATTTTATTTTAAAGAGATAAGTGATGTATTTTTAGTTAAAAATTTATTATAAATAATTTGTATAATTATTTTGTATAAAATTGTTAGACTTGACAAACAATATATAATGTAATATAATGTTAACTGTGGTTAACAAAAGGAGAAATATTATGATATCAAAGGCAACAGAGGAATATTTAAAAACAATGTATGTGCTAAAAAAGCAAAATGGAAATATACGTGTTACAGATATTGCAAATAAAATGTCTTGCACAAAACCTAGTGTAAATAAAGCACTTAAAAATTTAAAAGAGAATGGATATATAGAATATGAAACATATGGACCAATTAAACTTACAAAAGAAGGCGAAAATTTAGCAAAAAAAATACTAGAGGCTTACGATATTGTATATTTATTTTTAAAAGATGTTTTAGGGCTAGAAAAAGAGATTGCTAAAAGTGAAGCTGACAAAATAAAACTAGTTGTAGAAGATGATACGCTTAATTCTCTTGCTAAATATGTGCATAAAGTGTTAGATTTAAAAGACCTTGATTGTTGTTATGATTTAAATAAAGAAGAATGTAGATCATGTAAAAAAAGAAAACCAAAAGTAAAATATGTTTTAAAATAGGAGGATAGTTATGGATAATAATTTGCTAAAAATAGAAGAATTATATGTAAATGCAGAAGATAAAGAAATATTAAAAGGGATTAATTTAAATATAAATAAAGGTGAGGTTCACGTTATAATGGGACCAAATGGTTCAGGTAAAACTACTACTGCAAACGCAATCTTAAATAATCCAGCTTATACTAAAAAAAGTGGAAAGGTTATATTTGATGGTACAGATATAACAAATGAAAAAACTGATGAAATTGCAAGAAAAGGTGTATTTATGTCTTTTCAATTACCAGAAGAAATACCTGGAATATCAGTTGCAAATTTTTTAAGGTATGCAAAAAGCAAAAAAACAGGTGAAAATATAAAGGCTACAGCATTTAAAATTGAGTTAATAAAATATATGAAAGAATTAAAAATGAATCCAAAGTATATGCAAAGAAATTTAAATGTTGGCTTTTCAGGTGGAGAAAAAAAGAAAAATGAAATACTTCAAATGCTTGTGTTAAATCCAAAACTTGCAATACTTGATGAGACTGATTCAGGTCTTGATGTTGATGCAATAAAAACTGTATCAAAAGGAATAGATATGTTCAGAAATAAAGAGAATGCTGTCCTTATTATAACTCATAATACAAAAATATTACACAATTTGGATGTTGATTATGTGCATATTTTAGTAGATGGAAAAATAGTAAAAACTGGAGGAGCAGAACTTGCTAAGGAAATTGAAGAAGAAGGATATAGAAAATATAGAGCTGAGGTTGAAAATTAATGGGAAAGAGTAAAGTTGATGATATAAATAGAAATATTTATGATATAAAAAATGAAGATAACTATGATTTTAAAATTAAAAAGGGTTTAACTAAGGAAATAGTTGAGGAAATCTCAAGGCAAAAAAATGAACCAGAATGGATGAGAGAGTTTAGATTAAAGGCAATTGATGTATATAATAAACTAGAACTTCCAACATGGGGACCTGATATATCAGAACTTAATATGGATGATATTGCAACATATGTAAGACCTAAAACAAAATTAAATACTTCGTGGGATGATGTTCCAGAAGATATAAAAGATACATTTGATAAATTAGGAATTCCAGAGGCAGAGAAAGAATCTTTAGCTGGAGTTGGGGCACAGTATGACTCTGAGGTTGTATACCACAATATGAAAGAAGAACTTATAAAACAAGGAGTTATATATACTGATATGGAAAGTGCAGTAAAACAATATCCTGAACTTGTAAAGGAGCATTTTATGAAATGTGTTCCAATACATGACCATAAATTTGTTGCTTTGCATGGAGCTGTATGGTCAGGAGGATCTTTTGTATATGTTCCTAAAAATGTAAAAGTAGATATTCCATTACAATCATACTTTAGACTTAATTCTCCAGAATCAGGTCAATTTGAACATACTTTAATAATAGTTGAAGAAGGAGCAAGTTTGCATTTTATTGAGGGTTGTAGTGCACCAAAATATAATAAAGTAAATTTACATGCAGGATGTGTTGAGCTATATGTAAAGGATAACGCATATCTTAGATATTCTACAATTGAAAATTGGTCTAAAAATATGTTAAATTTAAATACTAAAAAAGCAATTGTTGGAAAGAATGCAAAAATGGAATGGGTAACGGGATCATTTGGATCAAAAATTTCAATGCTATATCCAATGAGTATATTAAATGGAGAAGGTGCAAAAACAGAATATACTGGTATTTCATTTGCAGGAAAGGGCCAAAACCTAGATAATGGTTTTAAAGTTATTCATAATGCACCTAATACTTCAAGTGTTGTAAATGCTAAATCAATTTCAAAAGATGGAGGAAAGTGTACATATAGATCACTTAGCAGAATAAATGAAAATGCAAGAAATTCAAAAGCAGTAGTATCTTGTGAGTCTTTAATGTTAGACGATATTTCAGTATCAGATACAATACCTGTAAATGATATACGAAATGATGAGGTTGAATTTTCTCATGAAGCAAGTATTGGTAAGATTAGTGAAAAAACTATCTTTTATTTAATGAGTAGAGGAATATCAGAAGAAGATGCAAAAGCAATGATAGTAAGAGGATTTGCATATGGTGTATCAAAAGAATTACCAATAGAATATGCAGCTGAAATGAATAATTTAATTAATTTAGAATTGGAGGGAGCTATAGGATAATGAAAAAAATGATTTTAAATGAAACACCTGTAAGAACAGCAGTTAATTTTAATATTAATAATATATCACTAGATAATATTGATATTCCAAATGACCTTCCAAAGTTTCAAAATATAGAAATAAAATATGATGAAAGCAAAGTTAAAGTAACAGATAATATCGAAAGACAGGATATAGAATATGGCATTTCAGATGAACTTACAGATAAAACTTTTTCAAATGCAAATAGTAATATTAATATTGAAATAAAAGAAAATATTGAAGAAAATATTAGAATTAATTTTAAGTTTGATAACACTAATAAAGTATTAGTTGATAATATGAAAATCGTTTCAGATAGAGATACAAGTGCAACTGTAGTATTAAAATATGATTCTGATAATAAAGATAGTTATTTTCATAATCAAGTATTAAAAGTTATAGCAAAAGAAAATTCAAATTTAAATATTATTCTTGTAAACTTTATGAATACATTATCTACAAATTTAGTAGCAATTGACAGTATTATTGAAGATAATGCCAAATTAAATTATGTAGTAGTTGATTTAGGTGGAAAATATAGTATTACAAATTACTACTCAAATTTAGTAGGTAAAAGTTCTGAAAATTTAATTAATGCTATATATCTTGGCAATGATGACCAGTTCTTTGATTTAAATTATATTTCTCATTTAAGAGGAGAAAAATCTAATGTAAATATAGAGGTTCAAGGTGCTCTAAAAGATGAAAGTAAAAAGCATTTTAAGGGTACTATTGATTTTAAAAAAGGTTCAAAGAAAGCTATTGGAAATGAAAATGAGTCATGTATGCTTCTTTCAGATAAAGCCAAAGCCATATCACTTCCTATGTTACTTTGTAGTGAGGAAGATGTAAAAGGAAATCACTCAAGTAGTGCAGGAAAAATAGATCCTAAAGTTTTATTCTATATTATGACTAGAGGATTTGATCTAAAAGATGCTATGAAACTTGTTGTAAAAGCCAAATTTGATAAAATACTTGAAAATATAGAGGATGCAAAATTAAAGAAAGAAATAATAGGTAAAATTGATGAAAAAATAGACTAAAGGAGGTGTAATGATGACAGCAGAAGATATAAAAAAAGACTTTCCACTTTTTAAAAATAATGACATTGCATATCTAGATAGTGGTGCAACAACTCATAAGCCAAAGCAGGTAATAGATGCAATATCATCTTTTTATAACAAATACAACTCTAATCCACATAGAGGATCATATATGCTTAGTGTAAAAGCAACTCAAATATATGAAGATACGAGGGAGAAAGTAAAACAGTTTATAAATGCAAAGCACACAAAAGAGATTATATTTACTAAGAATGCAACAGAATCTTTAAATTTAATAGCTTATTCATATGCTATGGAAAATTTAAAAAAAGATGATGAAATTGTAATATCTATAATGGAACATCACTCTAATTTAGTACCTTGGCAAAAAGTGGCAAAGGTTACAGGTGCAAAACTAAAATATATGTACATAAATGAAAATTACGAAATAGATGATGAAGAAATAAAAAATAAAATTACAAATAAAACTAAAATAGTTGGAATTACGCATGTTTCTAATGTAACAGGAACAATTAATAATATAAATAAAATTGTAAAATATGCTCATGAAAATGGAGCTGTAACTATAGTTGATGCTTCTCAAAGTATAGCACATATGAAGGTTGATGTTCAAAATATTGATACAGATTTTTTAGTATTTTCTGGTCATAAAATGCTTGCACCACTTGGTATAGGTGTGTTATATGGTAAAGAAGAAATACTTAATAATATGACACCATTTTTAATGGGAGGAGATATGATAGAGTATGTTTACGAGCAAGATACTACTTTTGCATCTCTTCCAAATAAATTTGAAGCAGGTACCCAAAATGTTGAGGGAGTAATTGGACTTGGCGCTGCTATTGACTATATACAAAAAATAGGATATGATAATATACATAGTATTGAAGGCGAAGTTGTTTCATATGCTGTAGATTGTTTAAGAAAATTAGATTTTTTAGATATTTATATGACGAAAAATAAAAATAATCATTCATCTGTTATATCTTTTAATATAAAGGGTGTACATCCACATGATGTTGCAAGTATTCTTGATACATTTGGAGTATGTATAAGATCTGGAAATCATTGTGCCCAACCACTAATGAGGTATCTTAAAATTGATTCTACATGTAGGGCTTCTTTCTATATTTATAATACAAAACAAGATGTTGATAAACTTGTTTTAGGATTAAAAAAAGCATATGAAATGTTTAGCAAATACATAAGAAAATAGAAGGTGAAAAAATGGATGATTTAAACGATTTATATAATGAACTTATTATGGAGCATAGTATGAATTCATATAATAAAAAGAAAATGGAAAATGCAGATTTTTCTGAAGTTGGCCACAACCCAAATTGTGGTGATGAAATAACATTAGATTTAAAACTTGATGGTGACGTTATAAAAGACATGACTTTCGAGGGGCATGGATGTGCAATTTCTCAAGCATCTACATCAATAATGATTGATACTTTAAAGGGAAAAAGTGTTAAAGAAGCAATGGATATTATTGAAACATTTATTCATATGATAAAAAAAGAAGTTAAGGATGAGAAAGAACTTGAAAAATTAGAAGATGCTATTGCCTTTAAAAACATCTCAAATATGCCAGCCCGTGTAAAGTGTGCTTTACTTGCATGGCATACATTAGAAGATATGTTGCAAAAAAATAACACTAATGTAAAATCAAGTATAAAATGTTGTAATTAGAAAGAGCTTATCACTCTATTTATTAGAGGTGATAAGCTTTTATATTTATATATTTTAGTAACTATCCTAGATATATTTTTTTCATAAGTAAGTTCACATCTGAGATTCTGACATTTGAGGTATCTTGCTGACCTGTAATTCCGGCTTGAACCTGTACGGTTGTTTCAGTATCAAATGTATAAATTACTGTTTGTGAAAAATGCATTTGTGTAGTTGATCCTGCAAGAAGATGAAAGGATAAATCCATTACAACAGCACCAGTATTTTTCATAAGATAAAATATTCCGCCATGGAAATCATCAACTTTTTCAATTGAACCTGCAAGTGTTATTTCGTAAGTTCCAGGTTGAATAACAATTTTTTCTTTATCTATATTAAATATATTAGAAGTAGCTGGAATTATATCTTGATTTTGTATTGCCATTAATCTTGAATAATTTGTTTCTGCAAAACTTGCAAATAGTAAGGCTTCATTTGATGGAATTGCCATTGGTCCAGTAGGACCAGTTTCACCTTTATCACCCTGAATACCTTGAATCCCTTGAGGACCTTGGGCACCTGCACTTCCAGTAGGACCAGTGGCACCAGTAGGACCGGTTTCACCTTTTTCACCCTGAATACCTTGTATGCCTTGAGGACCTTGGGCACCTGAACTTCCAGTAGGACCAGTGGCACCAGTGGGACCGGTTTCACCTTTATCACCCTGAATACCTTGTATGCCTTGAGGACCTTGGGCACCTACACTTCCAGTAGGACCAGTGGCACCAGTGGGACCAGTTTCACCCTTATCGCCTTTAATACCTTGAATCCCCTGAAGACCTTGGGCACCTGCACTTCCAGTAGGACCAGTGGCACCAGTTTCACCTTTATCACCTTTAATACCTTGAATACCCTGAGGACCTTGGACTCCTGTATTTCCAGTAGGACCTATTTGACCAGTGGCTCCGGTTGGTCCAATACAGCAGCAACATGTTTTGCAATTGTCGTCGTTATTATAATACGGATTATAGCACGAATTCATAAGCATTCCTCCTTTTTAATACTCTACTTCATTATATGTAAAAGTAAAAAAAAGGTTAAAAAAGATGTAGTTTATCTACATCTTTATTTTTTATTTTCTTTTATAGCAGCAGTTTCATATGTTTCTGTAATTGCACCTCCGTCTTTTGAAGCATCTTCAAGGGTAGGTTCAATGTTTTCAAACATAATATCAAAATTATCCAAATTATCAAGTTCAACAGATTTTTTATCTTCATCTTGTGAATAATTAGATGAAGAAGATACAATAGAATCATTTGCTCTTTTGGCTAATTCCTCGTTTAATCTAGTTGAGGTATTTACACCAAATAAAGTATCATCGTTTGCCGAAGAATCACTATCATTAATTGTAATTGTAGGTGTATCAGGTTTTGTCATCATATATTTTTCAAAATTAAACATTAATGTGTGAGCTTTTTCTTTGTATTTGCTATTTAAGAAATCTGTTTTACCTTTACCATAAATCGTTTTACCTTTTTCATCTTTTGTTTTAAAGAATACATTTTTAAATCCTAAATCTTGTATTTTGTATGCCTCTGCACGAGTCTTTTTCTTTACTTCAAGACTTGTGGACTTTACAAGTTCACCATCAACTATTTTAAAGGAACTTGATTGATCTGGTAGCTTGCTTATACCAAATGCCTTTTCCCAGTAAGTGCTATCTTCGGGTACAGTATCACCAAATACAATTTGAGTTTTGGTATTGGCAAGAACAGTTTGTCTGTAATAACCTGATTTATCTCCCTTAGATAATTGAGATAAATTTTGAAGAGCTATTGAAACACCACATCTGTATTTTCTAAATAGTGTAAACATTACTTCCATATCTTTATTGATGTATTCAGGAAACTCATCAATATACAAGAAATGTGGAGTCCTTGAATCTTCAGTACCTTTTCTTCTTAAAACGGCATCTTGAAATTGAAGTATGAAGAACATACCAAAAGCTTTAGCTTGTAAAACACCAAGATCACCTTTTCTAGAACATGCCGTAATTACTTTGCCATCCTCTAATGCTTTATCAAAATTAATCATATTAGTTTTACCACAAAGAGCTTTCTTAAGACCTGGGTTCCTAATTAAATTATTAAGTTGGGTAATGGCACCATACAAGAATTTTTCTGTATCTTTTCTACCGCTACCTCTAGTTCCAGGAATTTCATAACCGTTTATATTAAGAGATGGTTTATAAAAATTCTTTTCAAAATAAGCAATTAATAATTTATATTTTTGTTCTAGCTCAGGTACTTTTTTCATTTCTTCAGTCATTTCTTCAACTTTGTCGAAGTTATATAAAAGTTCTAGCATGTCTTCAAGGGAAGCTACTTCGCCATTGTTCATTCTAGGATACATTTCCTTAAGTAATATTGATAAGTTTTGGAAAGCATCAATTGTTACTTGCGTAAAGAATGGATCTCCAGCACCTCCGCCACCTTGTGATTCATACATTGAATTTAAAACATCTGCTACTATTGAAGCAACTTTAGCAGGATCCTCAATAGCAAATGGGTTAATACTTAAGGTATTTGGGTTTATTGGGTCAATTGATAAAACATCAATATCAAAATTTTTAGCAACACCAATAAAATCCGAAATGAATTTACCGTCATTTTCAACAATTGTTATACCTATATCTTTATAAGTGATATTTCCAGTTGCATTATCCTTAAATTGAACTACCGGTTTTACATTTTCCATGAATTCTTCTTCCATACCACGTTTAGGTCTTAGGTAAGATAATGAAAAGTTTCTGTTTATATATTCATTATTAAAAGGACCATTCATATAGGCAATACCTTTTTTTAACATGGCGTATCCTATTTTTTTTGAGTATTCTCTAAAGAAATATTTTCTCTCCAAATCTAAAGCACTCATTGGAAGTAATACAGTTGCTGTTTTACCAGTACCAGTTGCACCTTGGACAAGTGTACCTTCATATCTTTTTTTCTCAGGAACAACTATTGGTATTGCTGTTTCTTTTTCATTACAAATAATTGTTTCACAAGTAAACATTCCATTATCTTTACTTCCACCAGTAAGAGATAATCCGCAAAATCCTGCAATAGATTTTGGAAGATCTTCATCTCTTAGTATAAGTAGAAAATAATCAATTATATTAAAAATTGTAACAAATGGTACTGCAAAACATGCCGTCTTTATTGCTGGAGCAAATAATTCAGGAAAATACATTTTTACAGTATTATAATTTGGAAATCTTTGTAGTATCCACCAAAATCCCTGATTTATCCATGTACACGCCATTCCACCAAGAACTATACCAAGAAGTATGCAAGTTACTATATAAAACTGAACTTTTTGCTTATCATTTTTTGGAATTCCAGAATTTACAAAAAATGAAAATGCAAGAGGTGGAATTGTTAAAAATACGGCATAAAGATAAGGAGATATTTTATTTTCAATCCTTGCATCTCCAACTAAGAATCCAAGCATTCTTGTTATAGCCATAAAAACAAGGATAAGTGTAATACTATATAAAAGTATTGTCATTATTTTATTTGGATTCGTTTTTATATGTAATTTTTTAAATAGATTCTCTACCAATATATATCACCCTTTCGTAAGGTTGCAAAACTATTTGACTTATATTACTAATTCATATATAATATACAATAAATGTATAAAAATTTCAAGTCTTTTGAGATTTTTAT
>USJA01000024.1 GCA_900554875.1 uncultured Clostridium sp.
ATAAAAATATGTGTGTTTTGAATATATAAATATTTGGAAAAAAATGCCATAAAAACTGGAAAAAAATGGCTTAAATTATTTATTTTTATTTTCAAAAAATTGTTGACAGACAATTTTCTTAGTGCTATAATCATATTCAGAAAATCACAATATATTGTATATGTTGCTGATAAGTAATACAAGGGATGGTGTATATATGATTACAATGATTATTAAAAGAGATGGAAGAAAAGTTCCTTTTAATGTCGAAAAAATAGCAAAGGCTATTTACAAAGCGGCAGTAGCTGTTGGTGGAAAAGATTATGAAGAAGCAGAAGAACTTGCAACAAAGGTATGCGAGTATGTTGAAAAAACACAAAGTGAGGAATGTCCTACAGTTGAAAAAATTCAAGATGCTGTAGAACACGTTTTAATAGAAGAAGGACATGCGGCAACTGCTAAAGCATATATCTTGTATAGAGCTGAAAGAACAAAACAAAGAGACATGAATTCTGATATTATGAAAACATATGAACAGTTAACATTTCAAGATGCAAAAGATAGTGATGTAAAAAGAGAAAATGCAAACATAAATGCTGATACAGCAATGGGAACAATGTTAAAATATGGTTCAGAGGGTGCAAAAAAATTCTATCAAATGTTTGTACTTAAAAAGGATCATGCACAAGCACATATAAATGGTGATATTCATATACATGATTTAGACTTTTTAACGCTTACTACAACATGTTGTCAAATAGATTTAGTAAAACTATTTCATGATGGATTTAGTACAGGTGAAGGTCATTTAAGAGAACCTCAAAGTATTGGAAGTTATGCTGCACTTGCAGCAATTGCAATTCAATCAAATCAAAATGATCAACATGGTGGTCAAAGTATACCAAACTTTGAATATGCTATGGCACAAGGAATTAGAAAATCATATAAAAAGTTATATGCTAAAAATTTACAAAAAGCTATTGAACTTTTAACAGATGTTGAAAATGCAGATGAAGTTAAAAATATGGTAATAGCTAAAATAAATGAAGAAGAAGATTTAGTACCTTCTCTTGAATCTGCACTAAATATGTTAAAAGATGTAAAATACTCAAAAGAAGTTGCAAATGATATAATATCAAAAATAAAGAGTGAAAATAAAATTATTCCATCTTTAAAAAGAACTATTGAACTTCTTTCTAGTTTAGAAAGCTCTGAAGAAATAGCAAAAGAAATAATGGAAAAAATTAAAAATGAAAAAGGTGCAGTTCCTACTCTAGAAAACACAAGTGGATATATGGAATATGAAAGAGTAGAATTAAGAAGAAGATTTGGAGATACAAGAGCTAAAAAAATACAAAACTTTGCAAAAAAATATGCTGATATCGAAATAGATAGAGAAACATACCAAGCAATGGAAGGATTTATACATAATTTAAATACAATGCATTCTCGTGCTGGAGCCCAAGTTCCATTCTCTTCAATTAACTATGGACTTGATACTACACCAGAAGGAAGACTTGCTATCAAAAATGTTCTTTTAGCAACTGATGCAGGACTTGGTCGTGGTGAAACTCCAATATTCCCAGTTCAGATTTTAAAAGTAAAAGAGGGAGTAAATTATAACGAGGGAGATCCAAACTATGATTTATTTAAATTAGCTTGCAAAGTTTCTGCAAAAAGATTATTCCCTAACTTTTCATTTATGGACGCTCCATTTAATCTTCAATATTATAAAAAAGGAGATTATAATTCTGAGGTATCATATATGGGATGTAGAACAAGAGTTATGGCAAATGTTTATGACAAAACTCGTGAGGTTACATGTGGTAGAGGAAATTTAAGCTTTACATCAATAAATCTTCCAAGACTTGCAATAAAAGCTAATGGAGATGTTGATAAATTCTTTGATATGTTAGATGAAAAACTTGATTTAGTTGTTGAACAATTACTAGATAGACTTGAGATTCAATCTAAAAAAAGAGCAAAGAATTACCCATTCTTGATGCAACAAGGTGTGTGGCTTGATTCTGAAAAATTAAATCCAGAAGATGAAGTAAGAGAAGTATTAAAACATGGTACACTTACAGCAGGATTTATAGGACTTGCAGAAACATTAAAAGCTTTAATTGGAAAACATCATGGTGAATCCGCAGATGCACAAGAACTAGGTCTTTCTATTGTATCTCATATGAGGGAGAGAATGGATAAAGAATCTGAGAAAAGAGGACTTAATTTCTCACTTATTGCAACACCTGCAGAAGGTTTATCTGGCAGATTTGTAAGAATGGATAGAGAAAAATATGGAGTAATAGAAGGCGTTACAGATAGAGATTATTATACAAACTCTTTCCATGTACCTGTATATTACAAAATACCAGCATTTAAGAAAATAGAAATTGAAGCACCATATCATAATTTAACAAATGGTGGACATATAAGCTATATTGAACTTGACGGAGATCCAACACAAAATTTAGAAGCTTTTGAGGCGGTTGTAAGATGTATGAAAGAAAATGGAATTGGTTATGGAGCTATAAACCATCCAGTAGATAGAGATCCAATTTGTGGATATACAGGAATTATAAAAGATGAATGTCCACATTGTGGAAGAAAAGAAAATGAAAGTGATATTAAATGTTCTGAAAGATTAAAAAGATTTGTGACTCATGGCGAGTGTGCATCTTTAGAGAATTTTGAATAAAAATGTTTTAGTTAGATAGAGGGAGAGGTAATTGATATGAAAATAAATGTTATTGGTGGAGAAATGGAACAAAAGGAAATTGATTCTTATGTAGATTATTTAAAAGAAAAATTTCCTACAAAACAAATTGAGACATTAAATTTAAAAATTGATGGTGATTACGTAGATATGGATTATACATTCGAAAGTGTCCCATTTGAAAGAATAAGAAGAATAACAGGATATCTAGTTGGAACAGTTGAAAGATTTAACAATGCAAAAAGAGCAGAAGAACATGATAGAGTAAAACATGGTGTTTGTTGTTAGGAGTAAACATGAGCGTAGTAGATGATGATAAGATAAGAATTGCTGGAGTTATAAAAGAATCTACAGTTGACGGCCCGGGGTTTAGATATGTAATCTTTACCCAGGGTTGTCCTCATCATTGTGAAGGATGTCACAATCCAGAAACACATGATATGAAAGGTGGAAAATTAGAAAGTATAAAAACTCTTGCAGAAGATATAACAAAAAATCCACTTTTAAAAGGAATTACATTAAGTGGTGGAGAACCATTTATGCAGGCTAAAAAGTTAGTAAAGTTATTGTCGCTTATTGACCTTAAGAGATATAGCGTAATGACATATACAGGTTTTAGGTATGAATATTTAATTAGTAATGCAAATGATGACAACGGATATCTAGAATTATTAAAATTAACTGACGTTTTAATTGATGGAAAATTTATGAAAGACTTAAAAAGTAGTAGTACAAAATTTAGAGGGAGTACAAATCAAAGGGCAATAAATGTAAAAAGTAGCTTAAAGGAAAATAGAATAATACTCCATGAATTTTAGAAAGGAAGAAACTTTATGCATTGTCTAAAATGTGGTTGTGAGGAAAGTAAGGTAGTAGACTCAAGAATGGTTGAAGAGTCAAACTCAATAAGAAGAAGGCGTGAATGCTTAGAATGTAAAAATAGATTTACAACTTATGAAAGAATTGAGTATACACCTATTATGGTTATAAAGAAAAATGGTGTAAGACAGCAGTTTGATAGAGCAAAAATTATCAGTGGTATGCTTAGATCATGTGAAAAAAGACCAGTCTCAACACAAACAATTGAAAAGGCTGTAGATGAAATTGAAACTGAACTAAACAATATGATGATAAAAGAAATAGATTCAACAAAAATTGGAGACATGGTTATCGAAAAACTTAAAGCTTTAGATGAAATTGCATACGTTAGATTTGCATCAGTATATAGACAGTTTAAGGACATAAATGAATTTAAAAAGGAAATTAATAAATTATTAAAATAAAAAGATACAAGATTTTGAATATAAAGATATATGTTAATGATAAAATAAGAATGTACAAAAAATGGAATTTAATAATGTACAAAAATGTACAAAGATAAATTCCCAAAAGTACATTCTTTTTTGTTATACTTTTGATGGAGGTATAACAAAATGAATGAAGAATATAGAAAAAAATTAGAAAAAATAAAACAGGAGTTATTAATAATGAAGACTTTAAATATAAAACCAAATTATTCAGAATTATCAAGAATATATAAGATAGATAGACGAACAATTGAAAAATATAATAATGGATATTGTAGAGAAAATATTAAGATAATTAGAAAATCAAAATTGGATAATTTAAAAAATGAAATTAAAGAAAAATTGGAATTGCCAGGAATAACAATAACAGGATTATATCAATATTTTAGTGAAGATAATAATATAGGAACATATTCAAATTTTTATAAGTACATAAACAAACATAAATTAAAGCCTAAAAAGAATAATAAAGCACATTTAAGATTTGAAACAAATATGGGAAAACAATTACAATTTGATTGGAAAGAAGATATAAGAATGGTGAGTAAACATGGCGAAGTATTTGAATTTAATATATTATCTTCAACACTTGGTTCAAGTAGATTACATGTATTTATATATAGTAAATTTAAAACAAGAATTGATGTACAAAGAAGTTTGATAAAAACATTTGAATATATTGGGGGATTGCCAGAAGAATTACTTACAGATAATATGAGTAGTATAGTAAATACCAAAACAGGAGAATTTTCAGATGAATTTAAAGCATTTATAAAAGATATAGGAATAAATGCTAAAAAGTGTAAACCGAGACATCCATATACAAAAGGAAAAGATGAGTCAGCAAATAGATTTATGAGCTGGTTAATACCATATAATCATGAATTTGAAGATGAAGAAGAATTAGTAAAAATAATTAAGGAAATAAATATAAAAGTAAATAGACAAGTAAATTCGACAATAGGAGTAGCACCAATTATACTATTTAATAAGGAAAAAGAATATCTTAAACCACTACCAAATCAAAAAATAATGGAACAATATTTGATATCCACAAAGCAAATAAAAATATCAAATGAATCATTATTTTATTATAAAGGTAAAAGATATTCAGTTCCAAATAAATACATAGAACATACATTATCCCTTCAAGAAGAGAATAACAAGCTCTATGTATATTATAACAAAGAATTAATAACAATACATGAAATTTCAGAAAAAAATATAAATTATAAAGAAGAACACTATATAGAAGGACTTAGCGGAATATTACAAAATAAAACGCAAGAACAAATAGAAGCATTAGCAAAAAAGAATTTAGAGAATTTAAATAAATTATGTGAGGTAAAATAAAATGAGTAATTATATAAAATTAATAAATAATTTGGAAATATTAAAATTAGAAAGAATAAAGCAAAACTTGGATAAGTATATCGAGCTAATAAATAAGAAAGAAAAAGATGTAGTAGAAAGTCTATATGAATTAACAAATTTAGAAATAGAATTAATGAATGAAAAAGCAATATATGGATGTGTAAGAACAGCAGGATTTCCATTTATAAAGAACTTTGAGGATTTTGATTTTTCATTTCAGCCAACAATAAATAAAGAGCAAATATTAGATTTTAAAAACTTAAGATTTATAGAGAATAAGGAAAATATAATATTTGTAGGAAGTCCAGGAGTTGGAAAAACACATTTAGCAACATCAATAGGAATAGTCGCAGCAAAGAACAGAGATTCAACATATTTTATAAATTGCAATGATCTGATATCAAATTTAAAGAAAGCAAATTCAGAAAATAGGTTTATGAATAGATTAAATCATTATGCGAAATATAAAGTTTTAATAATAGATGAGATGGGATTTTTGCCAATAGATAACGAGGGAGCAAATATGTTATTTCAATTAATAAATAAAAGATATGAAAATCATTCCACAATAATAACAACAAATAAACCTTTTGGAAAGTGGTATGAAATATTTGGAGATGTAACATTAGCAAACGCAATATTAGACAGACTTTTACATCATTCACATATTATAAATATAAATGGAAATTCTTACAGACTCAAAGATAAATTAAAATCAGAAATTGCAGAAGAAACTTGAATTTAATAATGTACAAAATTGTACATAACTAAATTCAAAATTTTGTACATTTCCTTATTGACATTAACACCTTTTAAATTATATCACAAGGAGATATTTTTTTCTATTACTCTGCTCAACGCTAAAAGCTTTTCTGAACCACATGCATAGCATGTGGTTTTCTCTAATAATAAAAAAAATCAACCAGATTTTATTTTCTGATTGATTTCTGTATCTATCAGTTCGAACAGATACGTCGTTGGTGGGAATGACCGGAATCGAACCGGTACGAGGTTTGACCCTCGCAGGATTTTAAGTCCTGTGCGTCTGCCAGTTCCGCCACACTCCCAAATTTTGCAGACATCATCTATTTGATGACGTAATTAATTATAACATCTTTTTTTTTAGTTGTCAATTGTTTAAAACAATTTTGCAAAAAAAATACGTGGTGATCCACGTATTTTTATAATTTATTTCTTTTTCCTTTTATCCGTTGAAAATTTTGATACAACTGCATCTAATGAATACAATAAAGAAGATGCAATAAATATTGACGAATAAGTTCCAACTAAAACTCCTATTGTAAGTGGTAGTGAAAATTCTTTAAGAACAGTTTGGTTATTTACAAGAGCAAATATGAATACAACAAGTATTGCAACAATAGTTGTAAGGGATGTATACATAGTTCTTTTCATCGTTTGATTTAAACTTGTATTAATAGTATCCTTCATATCACTAGATTTTGTGACCTTTCTTTTATTTCCTCTTATTCTATCATATATAATAATTGTATCATTTATAGAATATCCAATTATTGTAAGTATAACTGCTACGAATGTAGAATTTATAGGTAACTTAAATATTCCATATATTGCAATTATAAACAATGCATCATGGATTAATGCTATAATTGCTGTGATTGCAGCTGTAAATCCAAGTGTTTTAAATCTTATTCCAATATATAAAAGAATAAGTACAACAGCCACACCTAATGCAAGTAATGCAGAATTTAAAAGTTCATTACCATAAGATGGTTGAACATTTCTAACAGAAGGTTCGTCCATATTAGTATATTTATTTTTTAACCCTTCAACAACCTTATCTGATTCTTCTTCTGACATAACATCAGTTGTTATTGTAACAGAAGATGTACCACCTGTCATTTTTTGAACTAAAGCTGTTTTTCCAACTGTTTCTTTAACAATGCTTTCTATTTCATGGTTATTAAACTCTTGTTTTAAATCAACTTCTATCTTTGTACCACCCTTAAAGTCAATATCGAACTTAAAACCTGTGATAAGTCCAAAGACAATTCCACCAACAATTACTATAAGTGAGAAAGCAAAAAATACATACCTATATTTTAAAAAATCGATTTTCATATTATTTTGCCTCCTTTTCTTTTTTTATTCCAAACAAAAAGTTTGATTTACTTGCAACTTGAAGTAAATTCTTTAATAAAAACTTCGTAAATATAACTGCAGTAAATAAACTTGTAAGTGTACCTATTACAAGTACTATTCCAAATCCTTTTATTGTTCCAACACCGAATATATATAACAATAATGCAACTAAAAATGTTGTTACATTTCCATCAATTATGGCCGCCATTGCACTTTTAAAACTTCTTTCAAAAACTTTGCTTGGACCAACCTTATTTCTTAGTTCCTCTTTTAATCTTTCAAAAATAATAACATTAGCGTCTACTGCCATACCTATAGATAGTATCAATCCCGCAATACCTGGAAGTGTCATACTTATTCCAGTATTTGCAAGTACAAGTATTATTATACTTATATATGCTACCAAAGAAATACTTGAAACTAAACCTGGAAGTCTATATATAGTAATCATTATTAAGCAGATAAGTATTAGAGCAACTATTCCAGCTTGAACACTTACATTTAATGCTTGTTGTCCTATATATGGTCCTATGTACTCTTTACTTACAACATCCAGTGAAAATGGAAGTGCACCTGAAGAAATAAGCATAGCATACTCTTCAGCTTGTGCCTTTTTCTCTGCGTATGTTCCTTGTCCCATTGTAATTATTGCAGTATTAGACTCAATTTTACTATTAACTATTGGAGCTGCGACTTCAGTCTCATCTAAATAAATAGACATTGCTTGTCCAACTAATTTTTCTGTAGCTTCTGTGAACTTCTTAGTGCCATTTTCACTAAATTCTAATACAACATGTGGTGAAGGAAGCCCTGTATTATCAGTTGCATCTTCGCTATATTTAGCGTCTTTTATATCATCACCTTCAAGTAAAATATTTCCTTCAGGATCTTTAAACATTATTTTAGCTGTTTTATCTAAACCTTCAACAGCTTCTAATGGATCTTTTGATTGATCATTTATATCAGCAGGAATATCAACACTTATTTGTGAAGATGAATTATCAGTTCTTACAATATAATCAAAAATATTTTTTGCTTCTAATCTTTTTGTAATAACTGCTTTAGCTTTTGATAAATCATCATCTGAAATAACTTTTCCTTCTTCAGCTTTTGCTTGATATACAATTGAAACACCACCACTTATATCAAGACCAGTAGTTATATTTTTAGATCCCTTTATAATTTGCTTATCCCCTATTTTAAGTCCAAATATTGCAAGATAAGCAAGGGCTAATACTATAACAATACCAATTATAATTTTAACATAATTTTCCTTTTTCATTCATGTCACCTCTATAACAGCTTAATTATACTATTTTTTATCTTTATAGTCAATCATAATAGAACAAAATACGACAATTTTAATTAAAAAAAATAGCATATAAAATATGCTACTTATTAATATTTTTTAAACTCTCCTTAAAGTCTTGTTCAGGATTATCCGAATTATTAACTGTATGTATATCATCCATACTACTACCTTTATGACTTTGCTCTATATTAGATATCCTATTATTATTAACACTATTATATGAATTTCCATCATATTCATTACTAGAATATACCCCCTTGGATATATTATCTACATTGTTTACACTATCATGTGAATGTATCAATTTATCAATAACTTCATAATGCGATTTTGGATTTTTAACACTATATATAACAAGTCCATTATTTCTATCATTATCAGCATTTGTATATACAACCATTATACCATAATCAAGTATTCTATCCCAAATTGTTCTTCTTATTTCCACCTCTTTTATATTTTTATATTCAATATTCTTTTTATGTTGATTTAAGAAATCATCTTCATACGTCATCATTTTATCGTAAAAGGTATACGTTACATGCTTATACTGTAAACTTTGAAATATAATTGTACCAACCAGACGTACAATTGTAATTAAATCAGCTATTAAACATAAAATTAATAAAAATTTATCTATTTTTATATTTTTAAAAATATCATTATTTACGATACTCATGGTTCCAGCCTTAAATAAAACTATGAAAGTCAATATCATAAATACTATCAAAGCAAATAATGAAGTCCTAATCTTCCTTCCTGTAGGCATTCCAAGTTCATATATTATATTAAACTTAGGTGTTATTTTATACCTTATTTCCCTATTTTCATCCATAATTAATTATTCCTACTTTCTAATTATTGTTCCAATTTTATCACCATTTATGGCTCTAATAATTGAGTTTTCTTCATTTAGGGCAAAAACATAAATTGGTATTTTATTTTCCATACAAAGCGTAATTGCTGTTGTATCCATGACATTTAATCCTTCTGAAATAGATTGCATATATGTTACTTCATCATACTTTATAGCATCACTATATTTTTTAGGGTCCTTGTTATACACACCATCCACATTTTTAGCAAGAAGTATTAAATCAGCCTCTATTTCATTAGCCCTTAAAGCTGCACATGAATCAGTTGTAAAATAAGGATTTCCTGTACCACCAGCAAATATTACAATTCTGCCTTTTTCAAGATGTCTTACTGCTCTTCTTAGAATATATGGTTCAGCAATTTGTTTCATTTCAATAGAAGTCATGACCCTAGTTTGTGCTCCTTTGCTTTCAGTCATTTCTTGTAAGGCTAAGGCATTCAATATTGTTGCTAACATTCCCATATAATCAGATGTTGTCCTTTCCATATATTCATCGCCATATCTTCCTCTCCAAAAGTTTCCTCCACCAATTACAAGTGCAACTTGAACTCCTGACTCTGAAATTTTTATTATTTGATCCACAACTTTTTCTAGTTTTTTATTATCAATTCCTCTTCCATCTTCCTTTCCAATTGCTTCGCCACTTAATTTAATCAAAATTCTTTTATACTTATTTTCCATATTTTCCCCTCTTATCTTTTACACTTTTTTTATCTATTCCATTTTCTTTTTCTATTTTCCTTAGTTCTTTTGTAATTTTACCTTTATTTCTAAAATATATCACATTTATTATAAATAAAAGTAATATTACAGCTAAAAGTGTTATATACATTTTATCACCAATTAGATTATATAATATACAATATTTTTTTTCAACTATTTATTAAAAGAAAATTATATAAAAAATATAGCTTAATCAATCATTTGTGACAAATACTTTAAACATCTATATTGTAAATAACTATTCTTCTTGATTTTTATACTCTTTTATTAATTTTATTTCTTCCTCTGTATGTTGATTTAGATATTAATGTGGAACCATTCACAAAATTTAACTGCTGCCTTTGTTACTCCATATTTATATGAAAATTTTAATACTGACTCTTTATATTTTATTCTATCTGTTAGCGGATTTCTCCTA
>USJA01000025.1 GCA_900554875.1 uncultured Clostridium sp.
TCAGGGCTTATAATAATGGTTATTATACTATTATTTTCTATTATTATTTTAGTGAAAGAAAAACCTTTATCTCAAACTATTTCACCACAGGAGGTAAAAAAAATAACTTCAACTTTACCTCAAAAAAAGGAAGAGGTAAAAAGTTCATCTAATATAATAGATTCAAAAGAAAACAAAAAAAATGTAGTATCTACGGTTCCTATACAATCTCCAACAGAAAATGCTACTATTAATATGCAGGACTATCAAGAAATTTCTGTAACCGAGCCAAGTGCAAACGAAGTAGAAACTGTACCTATACTATATTATCAAGAACAAACAGAACAGCAAACTGTTCCAAGCAAAATACTAAACGTTGAAGATATAAATCTATCTAAAGATGAAAATTCTGTTTATTTAGTAACAGTAAAAGGGACATTTGTTGGATATGCAGAAAATGAACTAATGGACCAAACAAAAATTGAAATTAGTTCAGGAAATATTTCTACATATTCACCCGTTTTATCAAATGATGGTTCTACATTTAGTTTTAATATCAATCTTGAAAATTGTTATGGTGAAGGTGAACTTCATATAAATATGAAAAATTATGACTTTTACCAATCCATTTCAAATTCTTAAATGAAATAAAAGTTCCGCTTATTTATTTTGTGGAACTTTTTAATTTTAATATTTCCTCTTTAGTCAAAAATCTAAAATCTCCTTTTTTTAAATTTCCTAAGTTTACATTGCCTATTTTAATTCTTTTTAGATTTAAAACCTTTAAGCCTACCGCATCACACATTTTTCTAACTTGCCTATTCTTTCCTTCAGATATTATAATTTCAATCTCATCCTTATTCTGCTTTTTTCTTATCTGAGCTGGTTTAGTTATATATCCTCCTATATCTACACCTTTTTTTAGTCTTTCTATTTTGTCATCAGTTATATTTCCACTAACCTTAACAATGTATGTCTTTTTAACTTTATTTTTGGGATGCATCATACAATTTGCAAACTCACCATCATTGGTAAGTAATAAAAGTCCTTCTGTGTACATATCTAACCTTCCTATTGGGTAGACACGTAAATTTAAATTGATCAGATCCATTACACTTTTTCTATTAAATTGCTCTTTACTCGTAGTAACATATCCTTTTGGCTTGTTTAACATCAAATATACAAGTTTTTCTTCCTTTTTTATTTTTTCATTATTTATGGTTACTTCATCATTTGTTTCATCAATTTTAGTACCTAAATCTACTACCTTTTTTCTATTTACGTAAACTTTTCCATTTTTAATAAGTGTATCTGCACTTCTTCTTGAACATACTCCACACTCAGCAATATACTTATTTAACCTAATCATAACACACTTCCTATCACAAAGCTTTACGATATCTCATATATTATATTATCATAAGCTTATGTTTATATATTATATAAATGCTAGCACACTATTGGCTAGCATTTTCTTTTTTTTCTAACTTATCAATAATATTTAAAAAATCATTTGGTAAATTACTTTCAAATTCAACATATTCTCCTGTTATAGGGTGATTAAAGCCTAAAGTTTTTGCATGTAACATTTGTCCTGTAACTTTAAATTTGCCATCCTTTTTTCCATACACTTCATCTCCAACTAATGGATGATTTATATATGACATATGCACACGTATTTGGTGAGTTCTACCTGTTTCTAAAGTTGCTTTTACAAGAGTTACATTTGAAGAATAAAATCTTTTTAAGACCTCAATATGAGTAACAGCTCTCCTACTATTTTTATTAGTTACTGCCATCTTTTTTCTATCCTTTACGCTTCTACCTATAGGAAGATCAATTGTAAAATTATCTTCTTTTACTATCCCTTTAACTAATGCAATATATTCTCTTTTTATATCATGTTCCTTAAATATATCAGATAATTTTTTATGTGCTTTATCATTTTTAGCAACAACCAAAATTCCTGAAGTGTCTTTGTCTATTCTATGTACAATTCCAGGTCTTATTTTTCCATTTATCCCAGAAAGCTTTCCCTCATGAGAATACATTAAGGCATTTACAAGAGTCCCTTCATAGTTTCCATTGGCAGGGTGTACAACCATACCCTTAGGCTTATTTACAATTATAATATCATCGTCTTCAAACAATATATCTAAAGGGATATCTTGAGCCTTTACATCTAGTGGTACATCATCTTTTAAAACAACCTTTACAACATCTTTCTCCTTTAAACTATAGCCTGATTTTTCTATGTTGCCATTTACTGTTATATTTCCATCTTCTATTAACTTTTTAATATAGCTCCTAGTTATTTTTAAATCTTGTTCCAAAATAAATTTATCTAGTCTTTTTTTTACATTACTTTTATCTATAATATATTCCATATTTTTACCTATCTATTAAATATCTTTTTTATTTCTTCCTCGTTAAATTGATATTTTTTATTACAAAAATTACATTTTATTTCTATAAGTCCGTTATTATCTTTTAAGGCATCAATTGCTTCATCATACCCCATAGAAATAATTGCATTCTTTATTCTAATATCATTACAATCACATAAAAGTTTAGGTGTGTTAGTATAAACTTCTTCTATCTTTTCATCTGCTGTTATAAGTTTTGCAACATCTAACATATTTTCTAAATCCATCATCATAGATGTTACACTTTTTATACCAGTATTTGCATTTTCAAGAATATCTATAACTTTATCATCTGTATCTGGTAAAGGTTGTATAAAATATCCGCCAGCCTTTAAAACATTTCCATCTTTATCTAAATTTACTCCTAAAGATACAATAGATGGTGTTTGCTCAGATTTTAAATAATAATAGGCAAAATCCTCTGCAATTTCTGATGAAACTAAATTACACTTTCCAATATATGGTTCTTTTAACCCTATATCTTTTATAACTGTTAAAATTCCTTTTCCAATTGCTCCAGCTACATTATATTTGCCATTTACATTTTTTAGTTCTATTTCAGGATTACTTACATATCCTTTTATTTCTAAATTTCCATTCCCACAAGTAATTATATTTGAAATTAGACCATCACCTGAAATCTGTATACTTAATCTATCATCTTTTTCATCCAACATTGAGGACATGATTGTAGTCATAGCAAGTGTTCTTCCAAGAGCGACAGTTGAAGTATTAGATAAATTATGAATTTCTCTTGATTTCTTTACCATTTCTGTAACATCGCAAATAACTACTCTTATACTATTTTCATGTGCTAAATATTTTTTACATATATCTTTGTTTTTCATTTCTTTCTCCTTAAAAAATACAAGTATATTATATCAAAATATACTTGTATCTTCAACTTTTATTTATATTTTACAAAAAATATTATACCTTTTTTATTTTTATACTACTTTGGATTTTTTCTTTTTTATTCTTCTTGTAAGAGTAACTTTAGTTCCCTCATTTTTACTTGAATCTATTAATACCTCATCCATAAATGTTTCCATTATAGTAAATCCCATTCCTGCGTGTTCTAATTCTGGTTTTGATGTATATGTAGGAAGCATAGCTGTTTCAATATCTTCAATTCCTACTCCCTTATCTTCTATTTCTATTTTTATAACATCATCATTATCAGAATAAATATATGCTTTTACAATCACACTTTTATTTTCTAAATCATCTACTTCATCATATCCATGTTCTATTGAATTAGTAACTGCTTCAGATATGGCAGTCTTTATATCCATTAATTCATCTATAGTTATATCTAGTGTAGAAATAAAGCTAGAAATTGCTACTCTAACTATTGCAACATTTTCAAGCACTGCCTTTATTTCTATTTTCATTCTATTTATTTCTTCCATTAATCACACCTCACAAGAATTTTATCTGAAACCTTTGATAATTCTAGTATTCTTTTTATACTATGTGTTGGATTTAAAACTATCATTTTAGAATCCATAAATTTTATTAAATTATATCTTCCCATTAAAAGTCCTATTCCACTACTATCCATAAATTTAACATCACTTAAGTCCATTATAAATTCACGTGGTTGATATCTCATTATATATCCATCTATCACCGTTCTTAGTGTTTTACACGCTTTCATATCAAGTTCCTCATCCAAATCTATTTTTAAACTTCCCTCATTATAATTATACCTCATTTGTATCACCTCACCAAGAGTATATCACATAAAATTAGAAAAAATTGTTGAAATTTATGAAATAAAAAAAAATATCCCACAAAATTAATGTGGGATACTATATATACAGAATAACTAAAGGGGAGAGTGTTATTCTGCCTGATTATCGACAGTAGACGTTTTAGGTGTTAACGGTACTGTCGGGGTCTGGTTAATTTCATCCTGACTTATTGTTGGAGGAAGTGGATTTTCTTCCTCAAACTTTTTTGAAGGAGATGGGCTCTCTTTGTCAGAAGAAATATTTGCATCAAATCCTTTGTTACCTCCGATTATGCCTTCATCTTTATTTGAATCCTCTTTTGAAGAAGAAGAAGAAGAAGAAGAATTATTACTATTTTCGCCTCCATAACCATAATAACTACTTGAACTTGAACCTGAACCTGAGCCAAATCCTGAACCAACATATGAACCTGAATTGATAGATTCAGTTTTTTCACTTATCTTCTCTGTTGGTTTTTGTGTTGGTTTTTCTGTTGGTTTTTCTGTTGGTTTTTGTGTTGGTTTTTCAGTTGGTTTTTCTGTAGTCTTTTCAGTTGGCTTTTCAGTTGGTGTTGCAGAAAAAGTAGAAGTATTCGGAATTGAATTCATTTTATTATTATTATCTCCTAAAAAGATAATAATAATAATAATTCCAAAGATTATTCCTAGCATTGCAGCTAGAGAAAGTATTATTTTTCCATATTTTTCCATAAACAGTTTAAGCCTATTAATACTCTCATTATTGCTTTCGGGCTTCTCTACTGGGATTACTTCTATCTCGGCATCTTTCTTCAAACGCTTTATAATATTTTCAATTTTTATTTTCTCAAGATTAAGTGATTTGCCTTCCTCAGCCAGCTTTTTTGCTGACTCAGTGTCACCAAGTTTCAATTTGTATTTGTAATCTTCAAACTTATCACTTATTTCTTGATTTATCACTTTCAATTTTTCTTCGTACTCTTTTATAGATTTGTCTAAATCTTTTAGCTTAGACATGAGTACATCATTATCTGAAAGTTTCTTTTCCAAAGACTTCTTCTCTTGGTCTAAATCAAGAAGCTTATTTTTTAAAGAAGTACATTCATCTCCAACAGCTCCGTCAAGCTGTTGACATACTTCTTTCATTTCTTTCGAAATTATCCCTATTTGGCATCTGAAAAAATCAGAATTTTCCTCAGCAATTTTAATTTTTTCAGAAAGTGTATATTTTACTGTTACCTCCTCTTCTCTACCTTCATTACCGTCGTTTTCTTCCTCTCCGGAATTTACTTCAAGTTGTTTAATTTCATTTTCCACCTGGCTTATTGTTTTATTTATGTCTTCAATCTCCTTTGAAGCGGGGTCTGTAAACAGTAAAAAATCTCTTTGGTTCCTAAGTTTTTTCAACTGTTCTTTAAGTTCATCAAGTTTGTTAATTTTCATAACTATAATCTCCTTAGTAATAATTTTTAATGTATATATATGAAAATTTCCCCAAAATATCATGTCTCCCCACATAATTATCTGGAAAAATCATTATTTTTAAATTTAATTTAATAATTTAAATATAACTCTACACTTATATTATAGCACACTTTACATAAAAAATCAACAACTATACAAAAAAACAGGTAATTACCTGTTTTTTATATTATTTCACCAATTTTGCTTGTATAACAAATCTACCATCCTCTACAGAATAATCACATGTAGAAAGTGTAAGAATTGTGTCATTAGAATTAACATCTATATCTGTATTATACATACTTTTTTCTTTTAGACTATCTAAAAATGTTGAGTATTCTGTTACTGTATCAAAATTTACATCTATATAGAAGAAATCTGGTGTTGTCTTGTAAACAGAGAAGATTTGCCATTTATAATTTCCATTTATAGTAGACATATATATTGTTTTATGATTTTTAAAGAAATCTTCTTTTTCATATTTGAATAAATCTGAAAAATACGTTGTATCTTCTGGGTTATGTCCATAAATTATAAAATGTGCCATGTTATCCATGTTATTTAAATTACATCTATAATCCATAAAAAGCTCACCATATTTTTTTTCTCCGCCATCTCTATCTTTAGCAAAATAGTCTTCATTTGTAAGGCCCTTAAATACAGGGGCATCTATTGAAGTGTCGGGAATTTTAAGCCATGCTACCGCATCAGTATATGTCGCATTTAAAGCTATAATCTCATTTTGTAAATTTCTGTTTGATTCTATATCATACTCTTCATTTGTTGAACTGTTTTCTTCATTTTTAGACTTGTTTTTGGAATTTAGATATATACTCACTCCTAATCCAATTATTGCAAGAGATATAACTATTATGATACTAACTATAATTACCTTATTTTTACTTTTATTATTTTCACCCATAAATAGTAATACCTCCTCTATTAATATTTACCTGTTTTTGGGTTTGGTACCCAATCTGCTGGTTTATCTTTATTTTCATCATTATTTTCATCTTTATTTTCTCCTGCCCCTTGATCCGAAGCAGATGAATTTACACCTTGTGTACTACCACCTGATGTTCCTCTATTTATCAGTCTAAATGGACTCGAATTTACACCTATTGTTCTATTTCCGTTATAATCTGAGGCTGTTGCTGCAACCACAGAAATATATTTACTTCCATTTGTTCCTTGTATATTACTTAATGTAATTTTTCTCTCTACTACTTTTGAATTTTCACCGCTACCACTAATTGAGATATTGGCTGTAAATCCATTTAGTTTTACTGAATTTTTATATAAATTTACATTTGCAACACCTGATGCATCAGTGTATCTAACTATATATGTAACTGTGCCTCCATTATTTACTGAGGAAATATTTGGCCCTATAAGTGAAATGCTTGGTGCTACTGTATCATTTGATCCAATACTAAAAGAATTACTATATGTAGTAGCTGAATATGCTGAACCAAGTCCATCATTAGCAATTGCAGCACCTGATCTTATCTCAACATAATTTCCACTTGAATTTCCTCTAACATTATTAAGGGTTACAGTATACACATTATATTTATTTTTAATTACTCCAACATTTGCACTAAAGCCATGAACAGTAACATATGAGGCACTAAAAGGAATATTTCCGCCATTTATTAAATTATTTCCTGAAAACTCTACAGAAAAAGATATACTATCTCCTTGAGAACAATCTGATATATTACTTATTTTTACTGTTGGCCTTGCTGTTGCTTTTACAAATCCTGTACACAAAAAAGAAACTAGTACACAAGACATTATTACAATTCCAAAAATCAATTTACTATGCTTTTTAACACATGCCATATACTTACCTCCATTTTATACATTTCATTATATCATATTTTACATAATAAGTCAAATTATAACTTAAACAAAAATAGTTGGATAAATCCAACTATTTTTTAAAGTTCTTCTGCTCTTGGATGAGTCTTCATATATTCATCCTTTGTTCCCATATGAGCTATTTGAGTATATAACATTGTTGAAGCGACATCTGTATGTCCTAATAGCTCTTGCACAGTTTTTACTTCCGCACCATTCTCTAACATATGTACTGCAAAAGAATGTCTTATTGTATGAGGAGTTATATCTTTATCAATTTTTGCTTGCTCTTTATATTGCTTTAAAATTTTCCAGTAACCCTGTCTTGTCATCTTTTGACCATTTGTATTTATAAATAATGTTTTTTCTTCTTCACTACGAATAAGTAAAGGTCTAACATTTTCCATATATTCCTTTAGACACTTCAAAGCCAATTTTCCCAAAGGAATATGTCTTTCTGAATTTTTCTTTTTAACTTTTATAAAACCATTAGTTAGGTTAACGTCTTCAGTTCTTAAAGAAATAAGCTCCGTAACTCTTATTCCTGTTGCATACAATATTTCAAGCATTGTCTTATCTCTTTGTCCCTTAAGATCACTTGTATCAGGTTGTTCAAGTAATTTTTCTATTTCACTGTCAGTTAAAATCATAGGCTCTTTTCTACTTACTTTAGGAAGTTCAATATCACTTGCAATATTAACCTCTGCTAAATTTTTACTAATTAAATATCTATATAAACTTTTTACTGATGCTGCACTCCTTGAAATAGTAGAATTAGATTTACCTTCTGCAATTAAATGATTTACGTATTCTTTCATATCTTCCTTTGTTAAATTAAATATTTTTCTCCCTTGTGCTTCAAAATAATCATTGAACTGAATAAGGTCTCTTTTGTATGATGCAAGCGTATTTTGTGATGCTTGTCTTTGTTTTAAATTTTCAATAAATTCGTCAATAATAATCTTCATGATTTGCTCCTCCATTCATCATGTATATTTTACACTATTTGACGTAATTTTGCAAGCATTTTCACAAAAATTATGTAATGTTTTTATACATTATACTCCTTTTACAATTAAAAGAAAATTTCTTTGTTACATATTCATATATATGTGTATAATTCCTAAAGAAAGTAACTGTTCTACAATTACTGAAAGTGCTATAACTGAAAACCCAAGTATTAGTTTATATATTTCTTTTACAGTTATTTTAATTTTACTTTCTTCTTCTCCTATTAATTTATAATGAAAAGAGATGGAATTAATAGATAAATATATAAAAGCAGGAATATATATCAAATTTGGAATTATAACAAGTAAGAAAAGTGCAACTATTCCATTTCCAAATCCAAATATGTAAAACAGAGTAGGAATATATAGTCCCACTGCAAAACCCTTAAAAATATTTGTTATACATACAAGTCCAGGTGCAATAAGTGTTATTGAAGAAAAATACAATATTAAAACTAAGATACCATTTGATATCATGCCATTTTTTATTACATTTATTCCTTCAAAATTCTCACTCTTTGTACTACTTAATGTATTGTTTAATGTTTGTATAATTTCTGTTTTTGTAGAATTTGGCATTAAATTAAAAGTAAGAATTCCAACTACCAGTCCAATAATTATACATGAAAAAATAAGGATAATACTTTTAAAATTATCATTGACATATTCTTTTATATAATCTAACATACTAAAACTCACCATACAACATACTATGCTTGTATGATGAGTTTAGAACCTAATTATTTTATACTTTTACTTGCAGCAACGGCTAACTTATCGCATCTATTATTAAATTCATTATCTGCATGTCCCTTTACTTTAATGAACTTTACATTGTGATATGAAATTAGCCTTAGTAGTTCTTCCCATAAATCAATATTCTTAGCTTTCGTTTTATCTGATTTAATCCAGTTGTTTTTTTTCCATGAATATACCCATTTATTATTTATACTGTTTACAACATATGCACTATCTGAATAAACTTCCACATCGCATCTTTCCTTTAGTAATTCTAATGCTTTAATCACTGCAAGCATTTCCATCTTGTTGTTTGTCGTATTTTTGTCTCCTCCTGATATTTCTTTTTCTTTCCCATTATATATTAGTACTGCTCCATATCCTCCTGGCCCTGGATTGCCACTGCATGCACCATCAGTATATATAGTAACTTTTTTTAAATTTTCCACTATTCTCAACCTCTTTACTTGAATTTTATATTTTACTGTGCTAAACTTTATATATGTGTACTATACCATAATAATATACATTTTTCAATATAAGGAGAGAGATTTTTGAAAGTTTTAGGAATAATTGCCGAGTATAATCCAATGCATACAGGACACATATACCATATATCAAAGGCAAAAAAAATTAGTGGATGTGATAGAGTTATAGTATTAATGTCAGGTAGCTTTACACAACAAGGAAATATTTCAATAATAAATAAATTTGAACGTGCAAGACAAGCTGTAGAAAATGGAGCCGATTTAGTAATAGAAGTTCCCGCTGCTTTTGCATCATCTGATGCCGGAAATTTTGCATATAAATCTGTAAGTATTTTAAATGACTTAAATATAGATGCAATCTGTTTCGGTGCAGAAACAGATAAAATAGAAAAATTTAACTACATTTCTGATATATTAACTTCAAAAGATAGCGAAATATGGAATGATATAAAAAAGCAATTAAAAATGGGGATTTCATTTGCAAATGCAAGAAATAAGGCACTTAATAAATTTTTGGGTGAAAAAGATATTGAAATTTTGTCTTGCCCAAACAACATTTTAGCCCTTGAATATTTAAAATCCTTAAAAATTTTAAATTCAAATATTACCCCTTTTGCAATTCATAGAAAAAGTAACTTTAATAGTGAAAAACTAGAAAATTGTTACACAAGTAGTACAAGTATACGCAAATCTTTAGAAAATAATTATAATCTTCAAAATATACAAAAATATCTTCCTGAAAATGTAATTGAATATTTGAAAAGCAATAAAGCAACTTTTAATAATAATTTTTTTGAAATTCTAAAATATAAAATAATATCCATGAACGAATGTGAACTAAAAAATATAAATGGAATAAGTGAGG
>USJA01000026.1 GCA_900554875.1 uncultured Clostridium sp.
TAAAAGGAGGCAAGTTATGGAAAAAATAAAAAAAAATAAAGTTTGGATTATAATTTCCATTTCTTTAGTATTAGTGATCATTGTTCTTGGCGTATTGCTTGCTAAGTCCAGCAGAGGAAGTGATAATATGGAAGAAAAAAAAGAAAGTTCAAAAAAGGAAAATGTAAAAATTGTTGAAAGTGAAGTGAACAAACTTACATTAGAAGAGTATAAAACGGATAATTTTACAATGAAAAAACCTAAGGGATGGACAGTTGAAACTGGTGGTATGGGAATGTTTTACGCAATTAGGGCATACGACCCACAAAATACTAATAACCAAGTATTTTTAATGTTAAAAATACAGCCGTTATTGAAATCATCATCATCCAAGAATTTTTGGCAAAGTTATTATAGTATGAGTGGGAATAACTCACAGTATAAATTATTTGCTGATGCTGTTGTCTTAGAGAATCCGACTACAGAAGGTTTTTATAATAAATTTGGTGAAATAAGTTCATATCTAAATTCAATTGAACCAACATTAAGTTCTTTTAAGTTTCCAAAATTTAATAACTTTGCAAAACAAGAACAATTTGATTCTAATGCAAGTATGAAAAGTGTTGCATTAGATAGTAAAGTGTTAAGAGCTACATTTACCGGAGATAATTCCAAAGATGGAGAAGGTATGTTTATGGCATCTGTTGTGAATTTTGGCAATCAATATCAAGGTGGAGTAGATATGCTTTATTATATGGTATATGATATAATGGCTATAACTGCAGAAAAAGATGAATTTATAAATTACAAGGATATATTATTAGAATCTGTTAATTCAATAGAGTTTAGTCAAAATTATGTTAAACAAACAATTGATGATGGTAATGCTCAGACAAAACAATCTCTTGAATTAAATGCTTCAATACAAAAATCATTTGATTCATATATGAGTGCATGGGAAAATAGAAGTAAGTCATATGATATTATGAGTCAAAAACAAAGTGATGCAACACTTGGCTATGAAAGGGTATACGATACAGATACTGGAGATATATATAAAGCATACAATGGTTTTACAGATGATTATAAAGGAGAAAGGTATAAATCTATTACAGATGATATGTATACTCAAAAAACTAGTGGTTATATTGAAAAATAAAGGATTGAAATTAAAATGAAAAAAATAATTTTACTTGTATGTATAATAATTATTATAGTATTATTTTTGATTCCATTTCTAGTTATGTGTTTTTTTAATAATAACAAAATAGATAAAGAAAAAACTGTGGTTAATGTTCCTAGTAATGCAGATAAGATTTCGTGTATTGAAATGAAAGAAGAAACAGAGGGACGGCTACATTTATCATAAAACAGAAGAAAAAGATCTAATTGAAAAAATTGTAAATTCACTTAGAAAAATTGAAGTCAAAGATAAAACAAATGTTGAATTCAGTGATAATTCTAAAACATATATTTTAAAATTTTATGACGGAACAGAATTAACGTATTGTTTTCAAGGAAAATATTATCATAAAGACAATATAAATTATGAAATCTCTAATTATGAAGAACTTATGAAGATAGACATCCTACAGTATAATAAAATGTAGTATGTATTATATATGAGATGTGAAAAGTTTATGAAAGGCAAAATAAGAGAAGATGGAATATTTAATAAAAAAATAAACAAAACAGAAAAATATATATTAAGAATTAAAGTTTGTAAGATAATAAATATAGTAGAGTGTTTGCCAAGATGTAATTTACATCTTGGTGATATTTATTTACATTTTTTATAGTTGATAATACGTGTAAAATTAAATATAAGCATCTATAACTTTAAATATAAAAAATTATATATTGGAAGTAATATTGCAAATTGTTTATGTATAGTGTAAAATAATTATATGTTAAAGAGGTGATTTAAAATGAAAAAAAGTTCAAAATTTATTGTAACATCTATTATTTTTTCACTACTTATGACGGTAGTGTTTGTACCAAGTGTATTTTGTGAAGAATATACAAATTCGTATAGTAAAGATGAAGCACAAATTGCATTTAGTGCAAAGTCTAATAAGACAATGTTAAGACCTGGAGAGGAATTTATAGTTACATATTCATTAGATAAACTACCAAGTAATGGATATGGGGTGGCAAGTGTAAGTGCAAAAATTTACTATGATTCCTCAAAAATTGAGTTTATAGAATCTACTGAAGGCGAAGTAGCTAAATTATTTATTTTGAGCGGAGAGGCTGAAGATGTAGATGGTAAGGGAGATGAATTTGATTTATCACGTTATATTGTATTTGCCGGTGCTTCGGGAGGAGCTGATGCAGTAACAAGTACTGGAGTTTTATTTACTGCAAAATTTAAAGTTAAAGAAGGCGCATCTGGAAAAATAACAATGTATCAACCAAGTAAGATAGGATTAAATTCAGCAGGTGTTGTTATTGATTCAGAAGGAAGACCACGTACAGATAAAAATCCCACTCCGCTATATTTAGATACAAATTTAAATCAGTTATATGTTAATAATTCTGAAACTATAAAAGGAGATATAACAAAAGATGGAAAAGTAGATATGGAAGATGTATATACGGCTGTAAAAAAACTTGCTAGAGGGACTCTTTCATATGAGGACAAACAAATAGTTGAAGTTACAAAAGATGGAAAAGTAGATATACAAGACATTTACAAAATGTTGAAATATATAGCTAGGAAAATTACTGTGTTATAAAAAGATAAAATACAAATTAACAATTAAAATTTGTTAGTTTGTATTTTTAATTTACTATTGACAAACATCAAAGTTTAAGGTATTATATATAAAAATAGTAATAATTACTATTTTGGAGGGCGTTAAATGAAATATTCAAAACAACGTGAAATTATTTTAGAATATTTAAGATCTGTTAAAACACATCCAACAGCTGAAACTATATATGAAGAAGTAAGGAAGAAGGATAATAAAATAAGCCTTGGAACAGTATATAGAAATTTGGATAAATTGGCATTTCAAGGTGTTATTAAAAGAATAAAAATGGCAAACGAAAAAGATCGATTTGATGGTGATGTATCTTGTCATTATCATGGAAAGTGCATTAAATGTAATAGTGTAATTGATATTTTTTTAAAGGAAAACATTGATTTAAGTATTGATGAATATGTAAAAAATGAAACTAATATAAACGTTGTATCTCATGATATTATTTTTAACATTATATGCCCAAAATGTGATAAATAAAAAGGAGAGGATTTTATTATGAATTTAAAAGGAACTAAAACAGAGGCAAATTTAATGGCTGCATTTGCAGGTGAATCTCAAGCTAGAAATAAATATACATATTACGCTTCAAAAGCAAAAAAAGAAGGATATGAACAAATAGCTGCAATATTTGAAGAAACTGCTGGAAATGAAAAGGAACATGCAAAAATTTGGTTTAAATTATTACATGAAAATGATATTCCATCAACAGTTGAAAATTTAAAAGATGCTGCAAATGGTGAAAATTATGAATGGACTGATATGTATGATTCATTTGCAAAAACAGCAAAAGAAGAAGGTTTTGATCATATAGCATTTTTATTTGAAGAAGTAGGAAAAATAGAAAAAGAACACGAAGAAAGATACAAAAAATTACTTGCAAATGTAGAAGAAGGTAAAGTTTTTGAATGTGGAGAAGTAAAAATGTGGAAATGTAGAAATTGTGGACATATTCATATTGCTGTATCTGCACCTGCAGTATGTCCTGTATGTGCTCATCCAAAATCATATTTTGAAATTAAGGCTGAAAATTATTAATATTTAGTTTTTGATTTATTAATTTTAAAAATTTACAAAAATAACCATAATATTTTATATATTTTTACAAAAAATATTATTGGGTGATAAAAATGAAACAAAATCCAAAATCAAAAAATTTTAGCAATCAAAAAATAAAATGTGATGTTATGGACTGTGCACATAATTGTAACCCAGATTGTATATGTGAACTTGAAACAATAAAAGTTTGCACATGTACAGATGGAAATGAAGCAAAAACACATGAAGGTACAGCTTGTGGATCATATGATTGCAAATGTTAAATTAATTAAATACCAATTACCAATAAGGTAGTTGGTATTTTTTTGTAAAAATCATATGGTTTTAGTATACCATTTCTTGCATAACGTACGTTGTTGTGGTATAATTTAGCGTGTGAGAAATAAGTGAGGTAATTTAATGAATATCACTAGACAAAAAGGTTGTAAAGATATATTACCAGATGAATCAATTTTATGGCAATATATAGAAAAAGAGATAAAAGAGATTTGTAGAGTGCATAATATACAAGAAATAAGGACACCTGTATTTGAAGCAACAGAACTTTATGCTCGTGGAGTTGGTGATGAGACGGACATTGTTACAAAGGAAATGTATACTTTTTTGGATAAAGGAAATAGAAGTATAACTTTAAGACCAGAACTTACAGCTGGTGTTGTTCGTGCATATATTGAAAATGGACTTTCTTCTAAAATGACTTCACCTGTAAAATTGTGGTATACAGGAAAGATGTATAGATATGAAAAAATGCAAAAGGGAAGATATAGAGAATTTTCTCAGTTCGGTGTTGAGATGTTTGGTAGTAGCTCATATCTTGCTGATATTGAAACGATAAAAGTATCTTATGAACTTTTAAAAAGATTAAATCTTGCAGATAAAATAGAGCTTACAATAAATTCAATAGGATGCAGGAAATGTAGAAGTAAATACATACAAAAATTAAAGGAATATATAAAACCAAACTTAGATAATATGTGTGATACTTGTAAAATAAGATATGAAAGAAATCCTCTAAGAATGCTTGATTGCAAAGAAGAAAAGTGTGCTAAGATATTAAAAGATGCACCAGTTATAACAGACTTTCTATGTGAAGAATGTAGAAAAGATTTTGAAAATGTAAAAAATGCATTAAATGATTTAGATATTCCGTATAGAGTTGATACAGGAATTGTTAGAGGACTTGATTATTATAACAAAACAGTATACGAATATGTATCAAAAGATTTAGACCTTGCTGTAGGTGGAGGAGGAAGATATGACTCTTTAGTATCAATTATTGGTGGTGCAAATACTCCTGCAGTTGGATTTGGAATGGGTATTGATAGACTTATAATTCTTTTAAAAGAATATGGACTTGATAAGAGTATAAAAAATAAAGTAGATGTATACTTTTTAACTGATGATAATACATATTTTAGCATAGCAAAATATGTAGATAAATTAAGAAGTATCGGATATGTGGTTGAAACAAATATTTCAAATAAAAGTTTTAATGCACAGTTTAAATATGCAAATAAAATAGAAGCAAGTTTTGTTATCATACTTGGAGAAAACGAGTTGAAAAATAATGAGTGTGTATTTAAGAATATGAGTACTGGAAATCAAGAAAATATTAAATTAGATATAGATGTAATAAAGGAGAAGATAGAAAATGCATGAATATAGAACACATAAGTGTAATGAATTAGGTTTAGAAGATGTTGGAAAAAAAGTTAAACTTTCAGGTTTTGTAAAAACAATAAGAGATCTTGGAGGAGTTATATTTGTTGATTTAAGAGATCATTATGGTGTAACTCAACTTTTAATAAATACAGAAGATATGATTGATAAAATATCTAAAGTAACAGTTGAATCAACTATATGTATTGAGGGTGAAGTTTTAAAAAGAGATGCTGAAAATGTAAATCCTGCTATTAAAACAGGGGAAATAGAAGTAAGAGTAAATAGTTTAACTGTACTTGGAAAGGCAAAAAATGTGCTTCCTTTTAAAGTAGAAGAAAGTGAAAATGTAAGAGAAGATTTAAGACTTGAATATAGATTTTTAGATTTAAGAAATGAAGAAATACATAAAAAAATTGTATTTAGATCAAAGGTACTTAAGTTTTTAAGAGATAAAATGGATAGTATGAATTTTACAGAAATTCAAACACCTATTCTTGCAAATTCTTCTCCAGAAGGAGCTAGAGATTTCTTAGTACCAAGTAGATTACATCCAGGAGAGTTTTATGCACTTCCACAAGCTCCTCAACAGTTTAAGCAACTTTTGATGATATCTGGATTTGATAAATATTATCAAATAGCACCTTGCTTTAGGGATGAGGATCCAAGAGCAGATAGATCTCCAGGTGAATTCTATCAACTTGATTTTGAAATGGAATTTGCAACTCAAGAAGACGTTTTAAATGTTCTAGAAGAAGTTACTACTTCAACTTTTAAGGAATTTACTAATGGTAAAAAAATATCAGATGCTCCATTTGAAAGAATTCCATTTAAAGTTGCAATGGATAAATATGGTACAGATAAACCAGATCTTAGAAATCCACTTGTAATTGATGATGTAACAGATGCGTTTGTAGATTCTGATTTTAAGGTATTTAAGGGTAAGACAGTAAAGGCTATAAAAATAAATGCAAAAGATTTACCAAGAAAATTCTTTGATCAAATGGGAGATTTTGCTATAAATGAATTAGGACTTAAAGGTCTTGCATGGGTAAAAGCAAATGCAGGTTTTGAAATGAGTGGTTCAATAGCAAGATTTGTTACCGGAGATGTATTAGAGAAAATAAAAGAAATATGCGACTTAAAAGAAGAAGATGCTTTATTCTTTGTTGCAGATGAATATAAAAAAGCATGTAAAGATGCAGGAGATATTCGTATAGAACTTGGAAAAAGACTTGATTTAATTGAAAAAGATGCATACAGATTTTGCTTTATAGTTGATTTCCCTATGTATGAATTAGATGATGATGGAAAAATTGAATTTTCACATAATCCATTTTCAATGCCTGTAGGTGGTCTTGATAGTTTATTAAATAAAGATCCATTAGATATAATTGCATACCAATTTGATTTAGTAGGTAATGGATATGAACTTGCATCAGGGGCTGTTAGAAACCATGATACAGAAGTAATGGTAAAAGCTTTTGAAATAGCAGGTTATACAGAGGAAGATGTAAAGAAAAGATTTGGTTCATTATTCAATGCATTCTCATATGGAGCACCTCCACATGCTGGAGCAGCCCCTGGAATTGATAGAATGATAATGCTTCTTTTGGAAGAATCAAATATTCGTGAAGTTATCGCATTTCCTAAGAACTCAAAAGCAAGAGATCTACTTATGCGTGCACCAAGTGTGGTTAATAAATCTCAACTTGATGATGTACATATTCGTATTAAAGAAGAAGATTTAAAGAAAGACGAATAAAAACAAATGAAGGGGGATATATGAAAGTTTCAATACTTGGAATGGGTGCGTTCGGTATAGCACTTACTAAGATTTTAAAAGAAGATATTGAAGTGTCAATGTGGACTAATTTTGAAGATGAATTAAAAGCAGTTGAATTAAAGAGGGAGAACCAAGCTGTTCTCCCTAATGTTAAAATAGATAAAAAAATTGAACTAACTACTGATTTAGAAAAATGTGTAAAAGATTCTTCTGTTATATTTATAGCAGTTCCTTCGGTAGCTGTAAGAGAAGTGGCTACTAAGCTAAATTATTTTATTTGCAATATGCAAACTATATGTATCGTTACAAAGGGAATAGAAAAGAGTACTAATTTGTTTATGATAGATGTTGTAAAAGAATGTATAAGTACAGACAACATTTGTGTTTTTGCGGGTCCTTCATTTGCAGTAGAAGTTGCAAATGGTGCAAATATTGGAATGGTAGTAGCTTCTGAAAATGAGGAATGTAAGTTACTTATAGATAACGTTTTAAAGAAAGAAAATTTATCTTTAACAAGTACAAGTGATGTAATTGGAGTTGAGATAAGTTCTTCAGTAAAAAATGTTTTTGCAATAATTTGTGCAATGTTACATGATAAAGAAGATACTGATTCTACGAGGGCAGCTATATTTACTACAATTTTGAATGATTTTAGGCTTGTAATGGGAGTTTTAGGTGGTAAAGAGGCTACAGTTTATTCATATGCAGGAATTGGAGACTTACTTCTTACTTGTATGAGTCCAAAAAGCAGAAACTATCAATTTGGCAAGCTTATAGGGAGTGGTATAAGTAAAGATGAAGCACTTAAAAGAATGAATGTAAAAACAATTGAAGGATTATATACACTAGATGCACTTTATGATATTTTAAATCAGAAGAAAATTGAGATAACATCTATTAACATGCTTTATGACATTGTAAATAATGGTAAGAAAGTATCTAATCTACTAAAGGAGATTTCAAAATAATGGATAAAGAAAATATTATAGCTGAAATAAAAAAAGAGGCTTTAGAAAATAAGGTTCCAATACTTCAGGATATTTCCTTAGATTTTATAAAATTGGTTTTAAGACTTATAAAACCTAAAAAAATACTTGAAATTGGTACTGCTGTCGGATATTCTGCAATAAACTTTGCAAATGAATTAGACGGAGATGTATATATAAAAACAATTGAAAAAAGTAGCAAAATGTACAATATTGCAAAGAAAAATATCGCTTCATTAGAATACGATAAATGTATTGATGTAGTACTTGCAGACGCCACAGAATATTTGCCAAATTTAAAGGAAGATAATACTTATGATTTAATATTTATAGATGCAGCAAAGGGACAATATTTAAAATTTTTAGAAAATGGAATTAGGCTTGCAAAAAATGGAGCAGTTATAATTGCAGATAATGTTTTATTTAAGGGAAGAGTACTTTCTGATTATAATGAACATAAGCATAGAACAGCTGTGAACAGATTAAGGGATTATTTAAGTATTATAAATTCCGATAAAAGATTAAAGTCAACAGTACTAAACATTGGTGATGGAGTAGCAGTTAGTGTTATAAAAAATACAAAAAAGAGTTAAATGTGTAATAAATTTAAATTTAATGTTGTAAATATTAAGTATAGATGATATAATTGAAACATAAAGATTAGGAGGGATTTTATGTTCTGTAAATATTGTGGAAAAGAAATTGAAGATGGAAAAGAAGTATGTGAAGAATGTGCTTCAAAGGAAACAAAAGCTGAAAGTGTAAATGAGCAAAATGTGGTAGAGAACGTTACACCTGTAACAGAAAGTAATACTACAAGTAATTCGACAAATGGAACAACTAGTCAAGGTCTTACGAATACAGTAAATAATACAGCAGGCAACACAGCTACGCAACAAAAATCAAAGATAGCTGCAGGATTATTTGGTATATTTTTAGGTGTATTTGGTGTTCACAATTTTTATCTTGGTTTTACAGGTAAAGCAGTTGCTCAATTACTTATAACTATTTTATCTTGTGGACTTTTATCACCTGTGTCAGCTATATGGGCTCTTATAGAAGGAATTCTTATACTTGCTGGTGAAATAACAAAAGATGCTTATGGAAATGATCTTAAGGAATAATAAAAATAGAATTATAAATATTGCTATATTAATACCACTTTGTGTATTATTCGTAATATTGTTTGTGTTAAAAATAGAAATACCATGTATGTTTAAAAGCATACTTGGTATTTCTTGTCCAGCATGTGGAATGACAAGGGCAATAAATGAAATTTTCAAAGCTAATTTATTAGGGGCATTAAGATATAATGTACTTTCGATTTTTATATTTTGTTTGACATTGGGACATTCAGCTCCCTATTAACCGTAATCGGAGCGATATACGCCTGACCAATGAAGTTCTTCGCGGACGCTTCCGGCAACTTAGTACCCAAGGGGTACGGTTGTCTGAAATTATCCATATTTTGCGCCATGGTGAAAACCGGGAACAAACATAGGCAGAAAAGCCGGATTAGAAAGTTCTGTCTCATATTCATATGTATTTATCATTATTCTCCTACCGTACGAGTAAATGCTAAGGTAGCAAGTTTCCATTGTCCGTCTTCCTTCACGTACGTCTCAGTCACGATGAAAGGGAACCTGACCTCCCTACCACCAACTACCGAATTAAGATGAATACGGCTATATACGATTCCGGCGCAACCGGCGAATTTAACATCTACATCATGTATCTCCGCATGCTTGTAATGTATGTTTCCCGTACGGATCACATCAAGCTCCGGCTGCTTACCCCACGAACCACCCATATGTACAAACATAGAGTTCTCGTGGAAGAGGGCGTCGAGCTTATCCACATCTTTTTCTGACATCCATTTCCATTTCGCATTAGACAAATCTATCATCTCCTGCTGCTCCGGAGTAAATGTCTTTTTTGTTTCCTGCGCATAGGCACCCATTCCCATCGATACCAACAACAATG
>USJA01000027.1 GCA_900554875.1 uncultured Clostridium sp.
AATATACTTATACCATCTCTTAAAGCACCATCTGCAAGCTTTGCAATATATTCACATGTTCCATCCTCATATCTTATATCTTCTTTATCACATATATACTTTAATCTATTAGATATATTTTCCTCTGATAATCGATCAAAATCAAATCTCAAGCATCTTGATAAAATAGTAACTGGTATTTTGTGTTTTTCAGTTGTTGCAAGTATAAATATTACATTTTCAGGTGGCTCTTCTAATGTTTTAAGTAAAGCATTAAATGCACTTGTTGTAAGCATATGTGCTTCATCTATAATATATACCCTATATTTTACATCAACAGTTGCATATATCACTTCTTGCCTTATTTGACGAATATTTTCTACACTATTATTTGAAGCGGCATCCATTTCAACTACATCTGTTGTATTTCCACCTATTATATTTTTACATACTTCACATTCGTTACATGGTTCTCCATTTTTTGGATTTAAACAATTTATAGCTCTTGCAAATATCTTTGCAGCTGATGTCTTTCCTGTTCCTCTAGTTCCACTAAAAATATATGCATGAGATATTTTTCCTGATTTTATTTGGTTCTTTAGAATTTTTGTAACACTTTCCTGACCTACCATATCATTAAACGTTTGAGGTCTATACTTTCTATATAAAGCTATATATGCCATAATACCACTCCTAAAAAAAATCCATCAAACACATAGAGTATAATGCTTATTGCTGCTTCCTTCCGGACCTGACAAGGTTCACAAAAACTCTATCATTTGATGGTAACTACATTATACAATAAAGTTATTAAAACTTCAAGTACTTTCTCAAATTAAGATAAAAATTATCTTTTAAATAAAAAATATAGTCATTTAAATTTTCCCTTTTTACTTCTATTCCAGCATTAGCAAGTTCATATCCTGGAAGTTTTAAATTAATATCACATACACTCATTTTATCTTTATTATTTCTTATATTAAGGTTAAATGAAATTTCAAACATTAAATCTTCAACATTCATACCAGTAAGTGAAATAAGTGTTCCATCAAATTTAACAATTTTTGTATTTTCTGGAACTTTTACATCTTTAGCAAAATTCAAATTATCAATTTCAATTTCTACTAAATACTGATTTTCTTTTTCACTTGTATATATATTTACTTTTTGATTTTTCATGTCTTCAAGCAATTCGGTTTTTTCATTTGAATTTGGTTGAGTTATGTACAATTGACCTTTTTTTGTTGGTAATTTTGTTTTTATATTATCAATATATATTTCTTCTATCTCTGATTCTTTAGGTATTAATAATGATAGAACATTTTTTTGTGATAAATCAAGTATTAGATCAGATATCATACTTTGTTCTTTATTTTCTTGTTTTTCTTCAACAGTTACTAAAGATGTTACTAAAACATCATTAGTCCTAAATGTTCCTTGATTAATTCTCCCCTTATTATTTAATAAAAGGTAAAAAACTAAAGCAATGATTAATATCGAAACTATTATCACTAAAATTATCAATAAAGTTTTATTACTTTTTTTCATACAAACCTCCATTTATTTTTATATGTTATTGTATCTTTTTTATCACTATATATATGCAAAATATATACATATTAATAAATTTAAATAATTAATTAAAACTCAACTAAAGTATATTTTATCAAACATTAAAAAAATATTCAATATTTTAATAAAGATAGTATGAATAATTTATGATATATAACCCCTATAAAATTAATTAATGATAATCAAGAATTTAAAAAAGTATTAATATATAGTTGTATTAATGCAACTATAACAGTTAAAGTTGCATCAGGTAAATTGCATTTTTCAGAAGCCAGGTATAAAAAAGAAGGTTCTCCATCCATTATGAATGAAAATTAAAGAAAATAACCAAAACACACTATTAGTTCAGAAATTAAAAAATATTGTATATTCCTGAACCTGAAAAATGTAATTTTACTTATTTTTTAGAAATTTTAAACTCCTTTATAAATTATAACTTAACACACCTTACATTTTTATCTTCAACTATAAAATACTGAAATCATATTTTTTTATATAATTTTTATTAAAATTCTCCACGGTTTTAATCGGATACTTTTTAGTCATTCCATTATCAAAAGTAATAGAAGAGCTCAATTCTTTTCTATAGTTATTTATTGCTATTTTTAATTTTCTTGCAATTTTTTCCTTGTTTATATAAAAAGATGCACTATGTATTTCTTCTTTAAATATACATGCATCAAAATATAACGTTGCTATATATACCTCTTTTACATCACCTTGAATCATACGCTCAAGTGCATCCGAAAATATCTCGCCTATATTGTTTACTTTATCTTTTTGTTTATAAAAACAATTAACCAAAATCGACATTATATCCGTAGGAAAAACATCTTGTACCATATCCGAATTTTGAATTTCATATTCACCTTTTCCACAAAGTAATTGTACTATCTCTCCTTTATTTATAGCATTTTCAATTAATTTATCATTAAATGTCATTTTTTCCATATAAAAACTCCTCTGTTTCATAGCAACGATTTTTTCCAAACTTGCCACTAGCTTTACGATAATAATTATGAATTAAAACAATTGAGTTATTTTCTGTATCAATAACAGTTTAAATAACAGATTCTTTTCGATTAATCAGCAACTAAAACAAACTTTAACAATAATTTATATAAATATTAACATTATATGTCAATAAAATATGGACGCAAATACCAAGGGATTTATCACAGGATCCTGAATTGATTAATTTAAAAAATAAGCTTTTTTCTAACAATAAAAAAAATCGGTGAGTGGGGAGAATATCTCTAAAAAAACCCCCGAGATTAATTTCTCGGGAGTTTTTATTATACTCTTTCCATATAGCTTCCTGTTCTTGTATCAATACGTATTTTATCACCGATATTTACAAAAACTGGAACATTAAAGTTTGCACCTGTTTCTACAGTACATGGTTTTGTTGTACCAGTTGCAGTTGCACCTTTTATTCCTGGTTCAGTATATGTTACTTCAAGTTCTACAAATGTTGGTGGTTCTACACCAAATATTTTACCTTTATATGATAATACTTTTACTAACATACTATCTTTTAAATATGGTAAAGTATCTACAATTTGTTCTTTTGAAAGTTCTACTTGCTCATAAGTAGTTGTATCCATAAAAGTATACATATCTCCTTCACTGTATAAATATTGCATTTCTTGTACAGTTACTTGAGCTTCTTCTACTTTTTCAGATGGATTAAAAGTTTTTTCTAAAGTTTGCCCAGTTATAACATTCTTAAGTTTTGTTCTAACAAAAGCAGCTCCTTTTCCTGGTTTTACATGTTGAAATTCTACTACTCTATATACATTAGAATCCATTTCAAATGTAACACCATTTCTAAAATCTCCTGCTAAAATCATAAGCTCCTCCTTATATTATTTTGAAACTTTCTCTACTAAAGTTTTAAAGCCTTCCATATCGTTTACAGCCATTTCAGCTAACATTTTTCTATTAATTGTAACATTTGCTTTCTTTAAGTTAGACATTAATTTACTATATGTAGTTCCACACATTCTTGCACCTGCATTAATTCTTGCAATCCAAAGTTGTCTGAAATTTCTTTTCTTTTGTTTTCTTCCTATATATGCATATTTTAAAGATTTCATAACAGCTTGATTTGCCATTTTAAATCTTACAGATTTTGCTCCAAAATAACCTTTTGCTCTTTTTAGAACTTTTTTATGTCTAGCTCTTGTTGTTACAGCTCCTTTTACTCTTGCCATTTTAAATTCCTCCTTTTTAGTTTAATAATTATTTATATGGTAGTAATTTTTTAACTGCATTTTTACTTGTGCTATCTACATAAGCTGATTGTTTCAAAGACATTTTTCTCTTTGATGATTTTCCAGTTAGTTTATGTGCACGATTTGCTACATTTCTTTTAACTTTACCACTACCTGTTACAGATAATCTTTTTTTAGATGAACTATGTGTTTTCATTTTTGGCATAATAATCTCTCCTCTCCAAACTTTATTTATTTTTTGATGGTGATAAAAACATTGTTAGATTTTTTCCTTCCATTTTTGGAACTTTATCCACTTGTACACCTTCAAGCATTTCACAGAAATTCTTCATAATTTCTTTTCCTTGATTTACAAAATTCAATTCTCTTCCTCTAAATCTCATACTAACTTTTACTTTATTACCACTTGCAATAAATTTATTAGCATTTTTTGCTTTAACTTCCAAATCATGTTTATCAATATTTGGTGATAATCTAATTTCTTTTATCTCAATTACTTTTTGATTTTTTCTTGCTTCTTTAGCCTTTTTTGCCATTTCAAATTTGTATTTACTGTAATTTAGCATTTTACAAACTGGATTATCTTTGTTTGGAGATACAAGTACTAAATCAAGTCCTTTTTCATAAGCCATATCTACAGCTTTACCAGTATTCATTTTTCCTATCTTTTCTCCATTTTCATCAATTACTTGAACTTCTGCAAATCTTATTTGCTCGTTTATTAAAAAATCTTGTTTTATATTAAACACCTCCAAAAAATAGATATAAAAAAAGATTGCTTGTATGGCAATCCTCTCATAATAACAACATAACAATATATACTAAAAGCATATATTACATTATATATTGTATAACCTTACTAAGACAAAACTCGTAAGGTGAGAAGATTTCCTCTACTTTACGAGTCATATTTTAACATAATATATTTTTTTTGTCAATACCTAACTTTGTTTTTCTATTAAAATTAGGTTATATTCATATCCAGAATAATTCGTATCAAAACTACTAGGATATTTTGTTTTTATAACTTTACTATCAATTACTTTATAATCATCAGTTTTAAATTTATCATTATAAAAACTACTATCTGTTGAATCAATTATCCATATTCTACCTTTATAATCTTTTAAAAACTCTAAATCTTCAACTGTTTCCATTTGTGGACCATACGCCTTATATGCTTCTTTAACGTTCCAATGATCCCCATTATAAAAGTACTGTTTATTATCTTTAAAATATACTGCAAATACAGATCCATTTCCTATATTTGAATACACTATAATATCATCATCTTTTATATTTTCTTTTAAATATTCAATTTGTTTCATATTAGATTTATCATAATTATTATTTATAATATCAATATTACTAATCAAGGATGTAACAAAAATAATTATACATATTTCTATAGTTATATATTTTGATTTTTCTTTTGCCATAATATCCGCAATAAAAAATATTAACAACCCTGTTATTGCCATTAAATATCTTGGATAAAGTATAGGACTTTTAAGAGATATTAGAAAAGCTATAAAAACTATCAAAACATACAATAATAAGGCATTTCTTGCATTTTTTATACTTACTCTTTCTTTTTTACATCTGTAAATAACAAATCCTAAATATATATATAAACAAATAGCAAAACAAAATCCAAATATATTGCTTAAACTTCCCATATATTGAATTCCCAAAACATTATATAAAGTATTAGGAAATTCAAGTTTAATCCAATATCCTCCTCCAACTGATGTTAATTGTTTTATAAAATAATATAACCATGGAGCATATAGCAAACATTCAACAACTGCTTGTATTATAAAAAGCTTTAAATCTTTATTTTTTTCTTTCCTATTCTTTAATAAATATATAAATAATATTACATTAATAATTCCAGCAGCCATTAATCCATAATAATGAGTATAGGCACTAAATAAACTAAATAATGCAAAAATTGCCCAATTTTTAATTGATGAATCACCTTTATATATTCTATTTGCATATATTGCTGTTATAGTTACAAATAACATAACCCATGTATACATCCTAATTTCAGATGAGTATGATGCAATTATTGGTAAAAACAACGTTAAAAAAGAGAAAATTATACCTGTTCTCTCTCCATATTCTTTCCTTATGTGTGTTATACCTAAAATTGATAATATAACAACTGGAACAATTGAAAACAACCTAAAAACTAATATATTATTTCCAAAAATAAGAGATAAAATTTTTAGCATTATGTAATAAAATACAGGATGTACGTCATTTCCTCCAATATTCCATATTTCACTAAAACTATGATTTGAAATTGCTACGGAATATGACTCATCAAACCAAATATTTGTATGGAATGCTCCAAGTGATATAAATATAGTACCTAAAATAACTATAATGATATTTAATATTAAAATTTTATCTTTCTTTTTCTTTACTAAGACTAATTGATTATTAACTTTTTCCATTTTTTGCTCCTTTTTATACTACTATAATTTCACTATTAAAAATTTCTATACTATATATATTAACATATTTTAATTAAAATGTAAAGATATGTTGACATAATTTCACTTTTGTGGTATAAAATTGATATAAGATATTTTATATCAATTTTAATTAAAAAAGGATGGTTCACAATGAAAAATTATTTTGAAACAACGACAGTAAAAAATTTGAATTTAAATTACCTGAATGAGCTTGCTATGCTTTCAGACGAAAATACTTTAGATTTGTTAAAAGAACAAATATCAACAAACTTAAAAGGTATTGGACTTGAAGGCAGCGACGAACAGGTTGAAACTATTATAAAGGCAATAGCAGATCGTAAGATTAATGCTCATGAAATTAATGATATAAAAAAACTTTGCGCTGCTATACTTATACGTGAAAACAAGGTGTAATTTACACCTTGCTTTTTTCACAATCTTTTTATATCATATATATTAACATATTTTAATCAAAAATATACAAAGTATTGACATAATACAAAAAATATTATATTATATCTACTAGTCTTATATTTTTGACTGAATTTTAATTAAAAAGGTGGGATAGCTTTGAAAAAAGTAAATTACATGTCAGAAGAGGAAATTGCAATGTGGATTTTAAAACACAATCCAGGTAAAGTGTATTTCTATTATGATACAACTTTAGCCCCTGTTATTAAACCCCTGGTTGCAATTGATTATCTTGATCTTCCTAAAGGATGTTATTATAATTTCAAAAACGGAATTACTAATAAAGGTAACACACTTACTGGTATGTATTCAACTTTAAGAGTTGATTATTAAACATACCAAAATATCTCCACTTAATAAAAAGTGGAGATATTTTTATATATCTAAATTTGTAACATATTTAGCATTCTCTTCTATAAACTTTCTTCTAGGTTCAACATTTTCACCCATAAGTACACTAAATATTTCATCAGCTTTGATAGCATCTTCAAGTTCAACTCTAACAAGTATTCTCTTTTCAGGATTCATTGTTGTTTCCCATAATTGCTCTGAATCCATCTCACCAAGACCTTTGTATCTTTGCATTGAAAGACTGTCTCTTGATATTCCCTTTTCTTCTAATTCTTTTAGTTTTACTTCAAGATCAGCTTCGTTATAGCAATATACATCTTCCATTCCACGTTTTGCAAGTTTAAATAGAGGTGGTTGAGCAATATATACATATCCATTTTCTATAAGTGGTCTCATATATCTAAAGAAAAATGTAAGAAGTAATGTTCTAATATGTGCACCATCAACATCGGCATCGGCCATTAATATTATCTTATGATATCTTAATTTTTCTTCATTAAAATCATTTCCAATTCCTGCACCTAGTGCAACAATAACAGGAGAAAGCTTGTCATTGTTATATATCTTATCTGCTCTTGTTTTTTCAACATTTATCATTTTTCCCCATAATGGAAGTATAGCTTGGAATCTTCTATCTCTTCCTTGTTTAGCACTTCCACCAGCAGAATCTCCCTCAACTATGTATATTTCGCATTTTGAAGCGTCTTTTGATTGGCAATCAGCAAGTTTACCAGGAAGTGTTGTACTTTCTAAAGCACTTTTTCTTCTAACTAGTTCTCTAGCTTTTCTTGCTGCTTCTCTTGCTCTAGAGGCACTTATTGTTTTTTCTAAAATAGCTTTTGCAACTTGTGGATTTTCCTCTAAATATGTGCTTATCTTGTTATTAGTAATACTACTTACAATTCCAGTAACGTTGCTATTTCCAAGTTTAGTCTTTGTTTGTCCTTCAAATTGAGGCTCTAAAACCCTTACACTAACTATTGCTGTTATACCTTCACGGATATCTTCACCTTGAAGGTTTGAATCTTTTTCTTTTAGAATATTAAAGTTCCTTGCATAATCATTAAAAGCCTTTGTAAGTCCTCTTTTAAATCCATCAAGGTGTGTTCCACCTTCGGCAGTATGAATATTATTAACAAAAGATAGAATATTTTCACTATATGCACTTGTATATTGAAGTGCAACCTCAACTTGAACATCATTTTGTTCAGTTTCAAAATATATCACATCTTTATTGATAGGTTCTTTTGATTTATTTAGAAAATCAACAAATGATTTTAAACCACCTTCATAGTGAAATACAAGTTGTTCTGATCCTTCTTCTCTTTTATCCCAAAATGTTATTTTTAAACCTTTATTTAAAAAAGCCATTTCTCTAAATCTCTGAATTAAAGTATCAGCATTATATATTGTTGTATCAAATATTTCAGCATCTGCCTTAAAAGTAACTTTTGTACCAGTTTGCTTTGAATCTGCAACTTTATGAAGTTCTTCTGTAACTTTTCCTCTTGCAAAACTTATCTCATATATTCCATCACCATTACATGATTGTACACTCATCCATTCTGAAAGTGCATTAACAACAGATCCACCAACACCATGAAGTCCTCCAGATACTTTATATCCGCCACCGCCAAATTTTCCACCAGCATGAAGTATAGTATAAACAACTTCAATCGCAGGTTTGTGTACTTTATGATGCATTCCTAAAGGAACACCTCTTCCGTTATCTTTTACTGTTATTACATTATCTGGTAATATTTCTACATTGATTTCAGTACAGTATCCAGCCAAAGCTTCATCAACACTATTATCTACAATTTCATATACCAAGTGATGAAGACCTCTTTCAGATACACTTCCTATATACATACCAGGTCTTTTTCTAACTGCTTCAAGTCCTTCTAAAACCTGTATTTGATTTTCATCATATTTTGCCATATATATACCCTCTCCTTGTAACTCATATAGTTATATCATACTTTAATATCAAATTTCAAGTCTTCCATTTGAAACTTTTGAAATTTTTATATTATCCACATTTTCCACAAAGCTACTATCAGTTGTAGTTATTATACTTTGATAGTTTTCTATATATTTTAATAAAAAATTTATTCTATTTTCATCTAATTCTGACATTATATCATCTAAAAGTAAAATTGGATTTTCCTCTTTTTTTTCTCTTAACACTTCAAAATTAGCTAATTTAAGTACTAGCATAACTGTCCTATTTTGACCTTGTGAACCATACTTTTGAACTTCCATATCATTTATTTCTATTAAAATGTCATCTTTTTGAATTCCTTTTACTGATGATTTTCTTAAAATATCTATATATAAATGTGAATCCAACACTTCTTTAATTTTATTTTTCTCCATATTTAAAAAATCTGTTACATATGTAATATTAATATTTTCTTTTCCATTTGTAATATCTTTATGTATATTTTTAGCTTTTTCAAAAATTTCATTTATTACTATTTCTCTATACTTTACAATATTAAAAATATACTCAGACATTTTTTCATGTAAAACATAAATATAATCTTTATCTATATTTTCA
>USJA01000028.1 GCA_900554875.1 uncultured Clostridium sp.
TAATGATTTTCATATTATTTTTTATAGGATATATAATTAGCAGAAATATATTTTAAAGAAAAAAACTACCAATTGGTAGTTTTTATTCTTTTAGATTTAGAGAATCAAATATTGAGTTGTCCTTTGGACAATTAATGATATTTTCTTTTATCTTATTTGCTATTGAAAAGTATTTATTTTCAGAGCTTTTTGAAAATCTTGCTTTATACTCTTCAAACAAAAAACATTTTTTCTTTATAAGATTCAAATCTACTAATCCAATATTATCCATCTCTTTTATCTTTTTTTCTATATTTTCACTTCTTCCATCGAATTTTGAAATAATGCTTAATGGAAGCAAAGCTATATTGCATATTCCAAAAGTATCCAATGCTTTTATATAACACAAAGAATTTAAATAAATAACGCTATAACCTCCCAAAACTGTACCATTATATATTGTTTCTTCTTTATGTATTTCATAAACCGTACATACGATATGTCCTATCCGAAGTTGCCTATGATTATCTAAAACAATTAAAGTTTTGCTCATTTCTTTAATCCTCCTCTAAAATTTTATTTTGAATAATAGGAATAACTTATTAAATTAACCAAAATAATTTTATCATTTATTTAATAAAAAGTAAATATTATTGATGAATTATTATAACAATTAAAGTTTATGCACCAATATTTTTTAACATTTCTCCAAATTTATTATATAATTCTATTTTTAACAAATTATTTTCTGGCTTTTCTAGAAATTTATCTTCATTAAGCATATATTTTGCAGCATTCTGAGCATTTTCTAATACTTTAACATCCTTTAATAGATCTGCAAGTTTAAATTCAGGAAGGCCTGATTGCCTTATTCCAAAAAAATCACCTGGCCCTCTTAATTCTAAATCTTTTCTAGCAACATCAAATCCATTGTTGCTTTTTTCCATTATCTTTAATCTTTCTCTTGATGCTACTGATCGATTATTTGATTTTAAAATACAGTATGACTGATAGTTTCCTCTACCTACACGTCCTCGTAGTTGATGAAGTGCAGCAAGACCGAACCTATCTGCGTTTTCAATTATCATAAGAGTTGCATTACTTACACTTATTCCTACTTCAATTACTGTTGTTGATATCAATATATTAATTTCATTTTCTTTAAATTTTTGCATTATTTCATCTTTCTCTTTATTCTTCATCTTCCCATGAATAAATGCAACACTATATTCTTTAAAATACTCATCTTTATATTTTTCATAAATCTTTTCAACTGATTTTAAATTCAAGTCCTCATTTTCTTCAACAAGTGGACATACAACATATGCTTGTCTTCCCTCATCAATATTTTTTTTCATAAAATTAACAATTCTTTGTTCATAGCTTTCATCTACAGCATATGTTTTTACAGGTTTTCTACCTGGTGGCATTTCATCTATTACAGACAAATCAAGATCACCATAAAGCATTATTGCAAGTGTTCTTGGAATAGGAGTTGCTGTCATAACTAATGTTTCTACGGATTTTCCTTTATTAGTTAACTTTAATCTTTGTTTTACTCCAAATCTATGCTGTTCATCAGTTATAACAAGTCCTAAATTATTAAATTCTATATCATCTTCTATTAAAGAGTGTGTCCCAATAATTATATCTATTTCTTTATTTATTAGTTTTTCACATATAATTCTTTTGTTTTTCTTTGTTGTACTTGATGTAATAATCTCTGTTTTAATGCCAAGTTTTTCAAAATACTTACTAAGTTCATCAAAGTGTTGATTTGCAAGAATAGTTGTTGGAGCCATCATTGCAGCTTGATATCCATTTTTAACTGCAATATACATTGAAATAGCAGCAACCATTGTTTTACCACTACCAACATCTCCTTGTATCAATCTATTCATAACTCTATCGCTTAACATATCTTTTTCAATTTCATCTACCACTCTTTTTTGTGCATTTGTTAAAGAAAATGGCAATAATTCCAAAAATTTTGATATATCTACTTTTTTAAATTTATTTGTTTTTTTTACTAAATCTGAACTTTCTTTTACAGACATTAGTGCAAGTTCAAGTAAGAATAATTCATCAAATATAAGTCTATTACGAGCATCATTTACTGCATTAAACGTTTTTGGAAAATGAATATTTTCTGTAGCATAATTAATTTCACAAAGTCCATATTTTTTTCTAAACTCATTGCTTAAAAACTCAGGTATGATTGGCTTTTGCTTAAACACATCATTTTCTAATTTAAATAAATAATTTTGTGTTATACCTGCTGTTAAAGGATATATTGGATAAAGTCCTTGAATTTTATCAATATCATTTAAATTATATATTTGAGGAGATTCCATTGAAACCATTCCATAGTTTTTTACTGCTTTACCATAAAATAAATATTTATCACCTTTATGAAGTTTGGTATTTATATACTTTTGGTTAAACCAAGTCATCTTACACTCTCCAGTTTCATCATACACAAAAGTTGAATATATAGTAAGATTTTTCCTTATTCTTTGTATATGGATACTATCGCTTAGTGTTCCGATAAACAAATAACTTTCTCCATCTACAAATTGTATAATATTTGAAAGTTTAGTTCTATCTTCATAATTTCTTGGATAATATTCAATTAGATCCTTTATATTATATATTCCCATTTTATTTAAAAGTTCTGCTTTTTTAGGTCCAACACCTTTCAAAAACTGAATATTTTTATCAAAATCTATGCACATTTTCTCACTCATATAACCACCAGTAAAATTATATCAAAAAACATTTGTTTATTCAATATTTTATATAAAGTTTAAAGAAAAAGTGCCTAGAAATATTATTCTAAGCACTAAATTTCATTTACTTGTTGCCACACAACAAATCGTAAAAGAGATTCTCTTTATCCTCCTCTTCTATATGTCTAAGTATCTTATTAAATACTTGACGAGGCAAATTAGAATGGTTTTTTATATAATCCTCAAAACATTCAATCTCATATTCATCTAATTTATAATATATGTTCAGATTACACATAATTTCGCTTATAGCGTAATTATTTTCAAATATAAAAGCATACGTAATAAATGACTCTTTATTATACTTATATGTTTCAAAGCTAAACCTGAAATCATAATTTCTTGCTAGCTCCATTATATAGTCAAATAATTCATTAGAATGTTCTCCTGTATATGATATTGCTTCCAATAAAATTAAATTAAGATCTATAATACCTGTACTAAATACACTTTCAAATCTTTCAATTATTTTATCAAAACCTCTACTTGCGGCTGCAGCCATAATACCTATACACTGCTGAATGTCTAAACTATTATTATCCATTCCAAGTTTATATAAAAATTCTTCCTCTCCACAATCTGCATCTTCATAAATTTCTGAAATTAAATTTTCCACTTCTATCATAGAATCCTCCTTATTAAAATACGGGAGGTTTAGCCCTCCCAAAATTTTGAGAGCTACCAAACTTTTTCTCAGAAGCATTATATCAATTTATGTATAGTTTGTCAACATTATTTCTTTATTTTAAAATCCTATATGTAATTAAAATATATTACCTTATATTTTAAATTTAAATAAAAAATCTAGCCAGCACTTACAATGCTAAACTAGATTTAATTATCTTTTATTTTATCAATTCAAGTATTTTTTCTGGATTTTCAGAAACAATCATATATACATAATTACCTCTTATACCAATTTCTCTATTTTTAACTAATTCGTATTGATCTGGAAGATAAGATTTCCACTCCTCATCATATTCGCTACCATAGCTTTCAAGAGCAAGCTTTACATCCTGTATACTATCAGAATCTGTTTCGATAATCATATACATACTAGATTTTGTGTGTACAATAGGCTCCCTTCCAATTATATTTTTGATTTTTGATTTATCAATTAAAAGTTTTGCGGATGCTTCCTCACCGTTTATCTGGTTCATTTTTGAAAACTCAAATTCATTAGATTGATCTATTTTTTTATCAAGTTCATCTAAAGAAATTGAAATCTTCTCATCCTTTTTTATTGCATTTTTGTTAACTAAAAAAACAACCAAGCATACACATATAGCTATAATTAAAACCGTCAAGGTAATTATCAACATGATGCTTCTTTTTTTCATTTACTCCACCTCATACTCTATTTATTTAAAATTTCAAGTAAGAATTTGTTTACAATACCTGGATTTGCTTTACCGTGTGTTTCTTTCATAACTTGACCTACTAAGAAACCTATTGCTCTATCTTTTCCCGCTTTATAGTCTTCAACTGATTTTGGATTTGCTGCAACAATCTTTTCGACTATCTCTTTTATAGCCCCTTCATCAGACATTTGAGTCATACCATTATCTTCAACTATTTTCTTTGCATCTTTTCCTGTTTCAAACATTTCATCAAATACTTTTTTAGCAATTTTTGAACTAATAGTTCCTTTATCTATAAGTTCAATTAAGTGTGCTAAATTTTCTGGTGTTACTTTTGAATTTTGAATTTCAATTTCTTCATCATTTAATTTCTTAGTAAAATCAACCATAATCCAGTTAGAAACTGCTTTTGGATTATTACATATCTTTGTTGCTTCTTCAAAGAAATTAGCTGTATTTTTTGAAGATGTAAGGATCTGTGCATCATATTCTGGAAGATTGTATTCTTTTACATATCTTTCTTTTCTAATATGTGGAAGCTCTGGTAAATTATTTTTTATATTTTCTATATACTCATCAGATAAAACAATCGGTGCAAGGTCTGGTTCTGGGAAGTATCTATAGTCATTTGCATCTTCTTTTGTACGCATAGCATAACCAATACCTTTTGCATCATCAAATCTTCTTGTTTCTTGGTAAATAACCCCGCCATTTTCTAATTCTTCAATTTGTCTTTTTGTTTCAAATTCTATAGAATCTTTAATTGATTTAAATGAGTTTAAATTCTTAGTTTCGGTTCTTGTACCAAATTCTGTGCTACCTTTTTTTCTTACAGATAGATTTACATCACATCTTAAAGATCCTTCCTGCATCTTACAATCACATACTTCAAGATATTCAAGTATTGATTTTAAAGTTTGCATATACATAACAGCTTCATCTGCTGTTCTTATATCTGGTTCTGATACTATTTCTATTAAAGGAACGGCACATCTATTCATATCAACTAAAGTTGCTCCTGTATATGCATCATGTATAAGTTTTCCAGCATCTTCTTCAATATGAATTCTTGTAATTCCAACTTTTTTCTTGTAACCATCAACATTAAACTCTAAATATCCATGTTCACATAATGGTAAATCATATTGTGAAGTCTGAAATGCTTTTGGTAAATCTGGATAAAAATAATTTTTTCTATCTTGTTTAGAAAATCTTGATATTTCACAATTAGTTGCAAGTCCTGCTTTTACAGCATATTCTACAACCTTTTTATTTAGTACAGGAAGTACTCCAGGCATTCCCGTACAAATTGGACAGCAATGAGTATTTGGATCAGCTCCAAACTCTGTTGAACAATTACAATATATTTTTGTATTAGTTGAAAGTTCGGCATGAACTTCAAGACCAATAACTACTTCATAATCATCTCTCATTATTTTACCTCCTCTAATAGCTCTTCATATTTATTTGTTACATAACTTACTAAATCTTTTAAATCAACAATATTTGCCTCAGTCTCAGAAGATATTTTTACTTCAGCTTTGTTATTTTCTAAGTTACGAGGACTTATTACTACTCTAATTGGTGCTCCTATTAAATCTGAATCTTTGAACTTAACTCCTGGACTTTTTTTTCTATCATCTAGTAAAACATCAAATCCGTTTTCTTTTAAGTTAGAATATAGTTTATCACTCTCTACTTTTACTTCTTCATTTTTAGTATAGTCAATTGGACAAATATGAATATCAAATGGTGCAATACTTACAGGCCAATTTACAGCACTTTCTGTTCCTCTCTTTTCTAGGACTGAAGCCATTAAACGTCCAACACCAATTCCGTAGCACCCCATTATTGGATTGTTAATTTTTTCATTTTCATCTGAATATGTCATTTGCATCATTTTTGTATATTTTGTTCCAAGTTTAAATATATTACCTACTTCTATTCCTTTTTCAATTTTTAAAGCTCTTTTGTTACATACAGGGCAATAATCATCATCACAAACTTTTGCAACATCAATATACTCTACATCTCCAATATCCCTTTTGATACTAAGTCCAGTATAGTGATAGTCTACTTTATTTGCACCAAAGACAAGACTTTTTTCATTTTCTAATGATTTATCAAATATAACTATGGCGTTTTTTGTCAAATCTTTTGGACCAACAAATCCATATGTTATATTATCTCCTTTTTCTTCTTTTCTTGGTACTAATTTTTCATCATCTACTTTTAAGAAATTACGAAGTTTTGTTTCGTTAACCTCTTTATCAGCACGTATAAATACAACAATAATTTCATTTGTATCAAGTCTTGTATAAATAACTGCTTTACCCATTTTTGATATATCAATACCTGTAAACTCATGAAGCGACTCTATTGTTTTTATACCTGGAGTATGTATTTTAGTAAGAGTTTCCTCTTTAGAAGATGAAATATCATATTTTGTTGTATATGCAACTTCCATATTAGCGCTATATCCACAATCCTTACATATTACAATTTTATCTTCCCCTGCATCACATAAAAGCATAAATTCATGAGCACCGTTTCCGCCCATCATACCAGTATCAGATGCAACAGCTACAGTTTCAGGAATACCAACTCTTCTATATATATTTTCATATGCGTTATAGAATTTATCATATTCTTCATTTAAGCTTTCTTCTGAGGTATGAAAAGAATATGCATCTTTCATTGTAAATTCTCTAACACGGATAAGACCCGCACGTGGCCTTGCCTCATCTCTAAATTTAGTTTGAATTTGATAAACACTAAATGGATATTTTTGATAAGACGTTGCTTCATTTAAAAGTGAAAATACAGTTGCTTCCTCATGTGTCATTGAAAGAACCATATCAACATCATTTCTATCTTTAAATCTTAGAAGTTCAGAACCAACACTATCATATCTTCCTGACATATCCCATAATTTCTTTGTTGCAACAAGTGGCATAAGTATTTCTTGAGAGTCAATATTATTCATTTCTTCTCTTATTATATTTTCTATTTTAGATGTAACCTTTTTTGCAAGTGGCAAAAGTGTATAAATTCCACTTGCCATTTGCTTTATATATCCACCTTTTATCAAAAGTCCATGCGATTTTACTAAAGCTTCACTTGGCCATTCTTTTTTTGTATTTGCTATAAGTTTTGATTGTAACATATTATCCCCTTCCTAAATATTAGGTTTTTTATCATGAAACTGTGTATTTTGCTCATATGTATATGCAACTTGAAGTAATTTTTCTTCATCAAATGACTTTGCAATAAATTGTAAACCAATTGGCATATTATTTGATGCAAATCCACCAGGCACAGATATTGCTGGTAATCCTGCAATATTTACTGGCACTGTAAATATATCTTCCAAATACATTTCAAGTGGGTTAGTTGAGTGTTCACCCATTTTAAATGATGTATTAGGTGCTGTAGGTATCATTATTACATCACAACTTTCAAATGCTTTTTTGAAGTCATTTACTATAAGTGTTCTTACTTGTTGTGCACGTTTGTAATATGCATCGTAATACCCTGATGATAATACATATGTACCTAACATAATTCTTCTTTTTACTTCATCACCAAAACCTTCAGTTCTTGATTTTGTATATAAATCAATTAAATCAGAAAATTCTTTTGCTCTGTGTCCGTATCTTATTCCATCATATCTTCCAAGATTTGATGATGCTTCAGCTGTAGCTATAATGTAGTATGTTGCAAGAGAATATTTTGCGTATTCAAGTTTTACATCTACAATATTAGCTCCTAAATCTTCTAATGTTTTTATAGATGCATCATATGCTTTTTTTACATCTTCATTTATTCCATCATTTACAAAATCTGATGGTACAGCTATATTCATTCCTTTTACACTATTTACCAAAGCCTTTTTATAATCTTTCTTTTCTAAATCTGCAGATGTAGTATCTTTACTATCATGGCCTGCTATTACATTTAGCATTAATGCTGCATCCTCAACAGTTTTTGCAAAAGGTCCTATTTGATCAAGAGATGATGCAAAAGCAATTAATCCATATCTTGATATTAATCCGTAAGTTGGTTTTAAACCTACAACACTACAATATGATGCTGGTTGTCTTATAGATCCACCTGTATCTGAACCTAGAGCAGCATACGCCATATCAGCAGATACTGCAGCCGCACTACCACCGCTTGATCCACCAGGCACTCTATTTACATCCCATGGATTAGCAGTCTTTTTAATGTATGAAGTTTCTGTAGATGACCCCATTGCAAATTCATCCATATTTGTTTTACCAAGCATAATTGCTCCAGCTTCTTCTAATTTTTCAATAACTGTTGCATTATATATTGGTACAAAATCTTCTAGCATTCTTGAAGCACATGTAGTTTTAACATTTTCAGTACATATGTTATCTTTTATTGCAATTGGTACTCCACCAAGCATGCCGATATCTTCCCCATTATCTAATCTTTTTTGAAGTTCTTCAGCTCTTTCATATGCTTGTGTCTTTGTTAAAGTTATATATGCTCCAACTTTTGGTTCAACTTCTTCAATTCTTTTATATACACTATCTAACACTTCTTTGATAGTTACTTTTTTTTCTTTTATATCACTTGCTATACTACTTAAAGTTTTACTATATAGTTCCATTTTATCACTCCTATTCTACAGTTTGAGGTACACTTACACATCCAGCTTCTTTTTCTGGTGCATTTTTTAGTATCAATTCTCTATCATAAGATTTTTCTACATTATCTTCTCTAAATACATTTTTTATATCCAAAATATGTGCAGTAGGTTTTACTCCTTCTACATCAACTTTTGATAGTTGATTTGCAAATTCAACTATACTTGATAAATCATTTGTAATTTTATCAAGCTCTTTATCATCAAATTCTAATCTTGATAATTTTGCAAGATGTTTTACTTCTTCTTTTGAAACACTCATTTTATCTCCTCCATTCAATTAAAATTTCCTCTTTATTATACTTTAAATATATAAATAAGTCAAGGTAAAATGCACTGATAGAGCTAAGTTTATATATTTTTTATATAGTAAAATTCGACAAAAAATAAAAAAGTCGCTATAAGTTAAAGCGACCTTTCTATAACAATTATTCATTACTTAATTCTGCAACTTTTTCTTCTATATTTTCTTCAACTTCAGTTTTAGGCATTACTGTATTTCCAAATGAAAACACTTTCTTTTCTGTCCTTGATTTTTCTTCAAATTTTTTATTGAATTCTGCTTTTGCATTATCTAAAGTTTCTTGCATTGCAAAAAACATTTCCTCAACGTCTTCTTTAGTAAAATCATACACACTACTTCTTGACATTGGTTCTAGTATTTGTATATCATGCATTACCTTGTTTACTCTTTTACCTGCATTTTCCATAAATTTCATTCTTTTTTCTTCATTTATTTCCATATAAATTCTCCCTCCAAATTTCGACATATTTGTTATATCATAAAGAAAAATATAA
>USJA01000029.1 GCA_900554875.1 uncultured Clostridium sp.
GGGTTATAAAATTAACGAATAGATAAATATTTTATAGATATTGCTTGCCACTTTTACAAGTTTTGTTTTTAATATTTTATCTTTTTTATTATTCAATTTGCGTCATAAAAGCAAAAAAGAAGGTAATCAACAAACCTCTTTTTCTTTCTCTTTTTGATTTTGTCGAAATCATGAAATTCTTATATATCAAGACTTTCAAGTGGTTCGATGAAAATTGTTTATGGCTCGTTTGACACTTCCGTTTACGAAAAATACGAGCTTGCATTTATAATTGTATTTTATATTTGATTCTATGATTATAATTTAACATAAAATAAATATTTTGGCAATAGATTTTAATTAATTTTATATTTTTTTTCCAGTTCTTCAAACAAAGTATCAATTTCGTTTTTTAAAGTTTGTTTATTTTCTTGAAAATTATTAAGTTTATTATATAAATTTTCATAAATAATTTTTTCAGCTTCATTTACTATTTTGTCTTTATTATATTCTTCTAATTCAGCATCTTCATTATCATATATATATTCTAAAGCTTTTAATATATCCTCTTTAGAGATTTCTAATAATTTTTTATCTTTTCCATCAACATTTAAATAACTCACATTATTCTCATATTTTAAGATTTTCATAAATTTTGCTCCTTTCTTCGTATGTCTTAACTCCAGCTTCCATACAACTTACTATTGCTTCATAAGTTTTAATTGACTTTCCATCTTTATTTACCAACATAGTATCAGTAAAGTTTCCTACATATACTTCATATTTTTGTTCTTTTTCATTATACATTGTATATATAAGTTTATCTGCTTTATTAGAAACTCCTAATGTATTGTTATGAGTAACGACAAACACAGTTGTTTTATTTGATATATCTTTTATTAATGTATTTATATTTTCTTTTATATATGGATTATCAAAAGAGGATTCTGGTTCATCCAGTAATAAAATATCATAATTTTTAGCATCATCTAATTCTTTTAATAAATTAAATTCAGCTTTTTCTCCTCCTGATATTTCACTTCCATTTTGATTAATAACCTTATATTTTATATCTATAATCGTTTTACAAAGTTTATCTATTGTAACTCCATCCTCTTTTAATTGTTTAATATATTTAAAAGTATCTTTTAAATAATATTTATCAAAAGTTTCTTTAAAAGAACCAGTTGCATTCGCACCTTCTTTCATTTCGCTGACATTTTTATATGGTGCTTTTGTAGCAATAATTTTAAATCTTTGATAATCCTCTTCAAAAATATTTGTTTTTTCCTTTATTTTTTTGAAATCTTCGTTAAATCTACTTACTATTAAACGATTTCTCATCATATTATATAAATCAATTTGTGGTATTGTATCTACCGATGACTTTAATTCTAATTTTTTTTGTATGCTTTCTACTAATTTATCTACTTCTTTTTTTATTTTTTCACTTAGCCTTTCTTTTCTATATAAATCTATTAACTTCATTAGCAATACTTGTAATGATTCTTTATTTATATTCTCATCTATAATTTCTTTATAATTTTCGTTTTCAAGTAAAATTTTAATTGCATTTATTAGATTTTCTAGCTCCTTATTAGTTTTTACATCAAACGTGATTTCGTTAAACAAAGATGTTCTTGAAAATATATCATTTCTTTCAAAACTGATAGCTCTATTTATTAATGCAGAATGATAATTTTCTAACTCTAAATTATCTGAATTTAAATCAATTTCTAAAATGCTATGTATAACATCGTCTATTGGATTAACATATTCATTTGTTATTTTTTCATATCCTTTTTGTGTAATTTCTTTAAATTTTTCACTTCCACTTTTCTCAGTAATTTCAAATTGCTTTATGTATTTGATTTCTGAAGTATCAAATGCTTTTTTTATTTTTTCAAGTGTATATGTCTTGCCAGATGACCTTTTTCCTATAATTACATTTAATTTTGTAGAAGCAACTAATCCATCTTGTGTAAATATAAATTCATTGTCATTTTTGTTTTCTGTTATAAAAACTCTTGTTTTGTCCATTAAACCATATTTAATTGATTTTAAAGATGTATCATCTATATCTAAAAATGTATATCTTGTTGGAAAAATTTCCAAATCTTTTTTTATCCTAACATCAGAAGATAAAATTGGAACTAAATCATTTTCCTGCTTTTTTAATGTGCAAAATTTTTTTATACTATCTACTTCACCACAAGTAATATTATTTCCAAACTTTTTAATTATTTGTTGTTGTAATGCTGGCTTTTTCTTATAGTGTGGAATTAATAAATACTGCTCATAATTACAAAAAATACTTATAAATTCATCATAAGATATATATTTTTTTCCATCTATTAGCCTTTCATTTAATTGATTACACTGTTCACAAAACTTATCTAAATTGCTTTCTTCTGTTACTACTATCATATGTGCATTCTCAACATCTACTTCTACTCCTGGAAATACACTTATATTTACTTTTTCTTTTATCTTATTAAATTGTTCTCTATCAAAAATATTATGGTTTGTAATTGCAATAGCATCTAACTTAGATGTTTGAACATATAGCAACATTTTATCTAAATCAAATATAAAATTGGAATCTTTTTCTGTTGCTAATGTATGTATATGTAAATCAATTTTTTTCAAAATTTCCCCTTCTTTCTGTGTAAAAATACTACTATAACTTTTTCTAATCTTCCTTGTTTACATATTTTTTTAATTTACATTAAATAACTCAGTTGGATCTACCTTAAATTGTAACATTTTTGCAGTATCTCTTCCTGCATCTCCACCTTTTCTTTGCATTGTAATTCTACCTATTTTCATGCTACCCCTATTAGTTATTTCTACATTTCCTTCACTATAATGATTTATGGCTACATTTATAGGCTTTAATGTCCATATTGATTCAAGCGCTGTTTTCTTAGCAACTAGTATCCATTCTGCTGCTAAAATTCCTCTACCTTTTACAATGTCTAGTATTATAAGTGCTTTATTATCTTCAAAAAATTTTACTAATTGATTTTGTTCATCTTCTGTAAATTCATTCATAAACATTCTTCTTGAATCTTTAGTATCTTTTCTATATGGTGGAAGCTCTCCTGTAAAATATTGTAATAACTTTACAATATTTTCTGGAATATCCCACATTTCCTTATAGTTCTTAATCCATCTTTTATCTATTTGATTAAATCCCTTATCATTGCTTACTAACTTGATTTGGAGATTTTGAGCCTCAATTATTTTTTTCAATTTTATAGTTACTTGAACTTGTACATCTGTTTTATATCCATGTATTACTTCTGCATATACATATTCAATTTCTTTTAAATCATATCCCATTGTTTTAAGCCAAGATTTAGCCTCATCGTCATTTTTCCAATTGATAAATTTGTTAGCTATATCTTTTTCATTATTAAAACCATCTTTTGCTATTTTTGAACCACCCGAACTATCCATTATTTACACTCCCTTCATCAATTATGCTTTTAACTATATATTGTAAAACATTAACCACTACACTATTTCCAAATTGCTTTTGAGCTTGATTAACAGATTCGTCTATTTGATAATATTCTGGAAATCCCATTAATCTTGCACATTCTCTTGGGTGTAGCTTTCTAACCTCGTTGTTTATATAGTATAAACCTGTTTTGGATCCTGTTCCACCACCTTCTGCTGACAAAGTAATTGCTTGTCCAAATGGATCATATATTCTGTCTCCTTGTCCTCCCTTATTAACAGTTCCAACTCTTACTGGTTTATTATATACTTTAAACATTTTTATCTGATTATTATCTTCATTCATTTTATATGGTTTATTTATAATATATTTTCTTTCTTCTCCATTTGTTAGCAAAATATCATTAACACAAACTTCTTGATTTGTAGATTTTGGAAATACGTAATTATGATTATCTAAGTCTTTTCTAATACATACCATATAAATCCTTTCCCTTGCTTGTGGTACACCATAATTTGAAGCATTTAAGACCTGCCAATACATATTATATCCTATACTTTCAATGTTTTCTCTTATAACTTTAAAAGTATTTCCATTATCATGTTTTTCTAAATTTTTTACATTTTCCAATATTAACAATTCTGGTTGATGAAACTTAGCAATTCTAACCACTTCTCTGAATAAAGTCCCTCGTGTATCTTCAAACCCTTTTTGTTTTCCACTAATCGAAAATGCTTGACAAGGAAATCCAGCACAAAGAATATCGTGCTTAGGTATTTCACTTTCATCTACTTTTGTAATATCACTTAATGGATTTGCACCAAAATTTTTTTCATATACCTTACTAACATGATTATCAATATCCGAGCTAAAAACACATTCTGCTCCATATGACTCTAAAGCAAGTCTAAAACCTCCTAGTCCGCAAAATAAATCTATAAATTTTTTACCTTTTAAGGCTTGTTTATATTCTTCATTTAGATTAATCAAGTTTATCTCCTCCATAAGTATAAAAATCCATTTAAAGTATATCAAATTTTAATTTTTTTTACAATAAAAAACAAGAATTTCAATATTTTATTAATAATATTTTTTTAAAATAGCAAAAACTGTAGAAATTATAATTTTTTTCTACAGTCTTACTTTTTATTTTATATTATTAAAAGTTCAATCACATCTGCAAATTCATTTCTATAATACTTTTCATTCCAGTAAAATAAGTAATCCATAAAATTTTCATTAAGTTGATCTAGTTGCTTTTTAACATACTTCTTATTCTGTTCTGGTACATTTTTTAGTATTTTCTCTGCAATTTCATCAAAATAAATACAATACTTCTTATCTTGGGGTGTCATTTCACAAAATACCATTTAATCTCTAAATTCTAACCATTCTTTTAATAAATCCTCTTTTACTTCTCTTAAATTTTTCATTCGCATCCTCTCCTATACATATATTAATTCATTAAAAACTATTTCTTCTGCTTGATTCTTAAAGTTATTCATCATCCCAACCCAATAAAGTATATCTGTATTTTTCATATCTTCTGTTAAATTGCTTTTGAATTTTAATTGTCTTATTATTTTCTCTACTCTTTCAGTTGCAATTTCTTGAATCTCTTTCAAATGACTATTTAAAGTTCCATCCATTAACATTATTGAATATTCAGCTTTTTTATTTTCTTTTAGGTAATTCAATCTCATTCTGCCATATTTATTTAAAGTAATCTTTTCCTGTTCTAGCATTACAAGATTTGGAATATAATAATCTCCTTCTAAATGATATTCAATTCCAGTTCTTTTGTCTATTTTTGTTTTTTGTAATTCTTTATTCATAACTATTTATCTCCTTTGTTTTCTTTTATTTTTAATTCTTTGTAATAATCTGTTTTAGCTTTTTTCCTTACTAAGTACAAACATTCTTGCACAAGCCATTTAAGTTCATTTGAATATGCTCTATATATAACACCATCTTCTAATCTTCCTTCTGTTTGTTTTTCATGTAAATAAACATACTTTTCAAATTTTTCACTTAACTGTTCTGCTCTTTGTTTGATTTCTTTGTTTTTGCTATTTTTATTATCATTAATAATCTGCATTAATTTATTGTATTCTTCTCTACTAAAGTAGATATTATCTTTACTTGACATTGTTTTGAGTCCTCCTTTAACCTAAATTATAATCATTCTTTTTCTTTCCTTTTTTAGCTTGTTTTTCTGCTAATTCTTCAGTAGTTAATACTTTTCTTGTTTGATCATGTATTATATCAGAATCATTATCGTCAAATATTCCACTTTTTGCTAAATCTTCTGCAACAATAGTATAATTTCTTTTATCTTCTGGAATATTATCAAATCTTTCATCAAATACTTTAATTTGGAATCTTCTAATTAGACTTCTCCAAAATTCTTTAAACTTACTTAATTCTGTTTTAACCTTATTTAAAGCTATTTCTAATTTATTGATTTTTTTATCCTTAAATTTTATTTCTTCCTTTAATTCAGCAATAGTCTTGTCCTTTTCGATATTACTATAATACAGTCTATCTCTCTCATTTTCTAAATTCTTATAGTTTTTCTCAACCTTATCAATAGTAATATTTAAGTCATTAACACTTTTTACGCTCCCAGTAGTATCTTTTACCTCTTCTGTATAATTTAAGACTTTATCAATATTTTCGTTTGAAATAAGTTTATTATTTTTATCAAGCAATGGTGATTTTAAATTATTAAGAATTTTTTTAATTTTCTGTGTTTCTATATCTAAGTTATCGCTTTTGCTGTTAGCCTCTTTTAATCTTTTAGTATTCTTTTCTTGTTCTCTTTTTAATTCACTATAACCACCCATATCATTGACATTAATATCTCGATTTCTACCTTTTTGTTTTTTCTTTAATGTTGCATTTTGTTCATAAACCTCATTAAACTTTTCAATACAATACATTCTCATTTTATCTTGAATCTCTTTTAATGAAGCTTTTGTAAATATTTGAGATTTAGCAACTTGCTTCTTCATTCCGTTTTTATAACCATCTTTTACAGGTACTCCTACTAAGTGCATATGTGGAGATGTCTCATCATAATGTACTACTGCATTTGCAACTTTAAAAGCTGGTACAACTTCCACAAATTTAAAAATCTGGTCTTTATAAACTTCTGTCATTTGCTTTTTATATTCTATTGTTTTACCATTCCAAAAATTCATATCGCCAAGTTCTATTATAAGTTCACAAGCTAAATCATGTTTGCTATCTTTTGAAATATGAATAAAATAATCTCCTATTCTTCTGTCTTTTCTTACTTTATTATCATACTCAATTTGAGCTTCTTGAAATTCTTGTAAATACACATTCTTTACATCTTGATATAAATCATTTGTACCATAAACAACTTCAATATCTTCAATCTTTTTATCATAATTTCTTAAATTATGCTTATTAACTTTGGATAATTGCTGACTATTTTGAATAGCATTATTACTTAATGAAGTTGTATCAGATGGATTATTTTGGGCTACTCTCTTTCCCAACTTTGATCTGTTTTTATCGCTACCTAAATGAATAGAATATGCTAGTTCTTGCATCGTAAATTGCTCCTTTCTATAAAAATACTTCGTAGATTTCTCTTAAAAAGCTTCTTCAAATATGCTAAGAATTAGCGAATAGATAAATAAAATTTGTTCTGCTTTATGCAAATTTTATTTAGATATTTTTCATCAAAACGACTTGTAAAATGAAATTTTACACTTGATTTTCTGATAAGAAAATCATTCGTTTTTGATGAAAAGATAGCTAATTCGATGCCTCGCAGAGCCCCCGAGTTTTGATAGAATGTCAAAACTCATAGGGGGTTAGGAATTTTGACAAAGTCAAATTCCTGCTTCGTAGCCTTTCTTCGAAATGCTACTTCAGATTAAGCTAATCCTCGGAGCTTTCTTCTTCATCTTCTGTTTGTTCTGTCTTATATAAAACTAAATCAGAAATTGCCTCATAGTAATTGTCCAATTCATTTTTATCTGTTATTCCTTTTTCACGATAAGACACTGCACCAAGTTTTCCTCTAACCTTTCCTTTTGAATCTTTTATAGGAAAACTTTTATTGTTATCTACAAATACTGCTCTCATTAATCTTTCATTACCTTTTTCTCTTGGCATTGTAATCATCTTATCTTCTTGAACATACGAATGAGTCCAATCATAAACATCTTCGTAATATTTTACATCATAATGTTCTTTTAAATTTTCAATGTACTCATTTAATTCTGATTTAGTAATTCTAGGTGTGCTTTTTATTACTGATATACCTTGCATATCTTCCGTTGGTTTTGCTAGGTCGATACAATCAGCCTTATTTAATTTTTTAAGTTCATCTAGGTATCTACTTCTAAAATTTATTTTGATAATTTTGAAACTATCATTTTCTTCATCTTTTTCTAATACCATTGACTCAATAAACTTAGAAATAAATTCTTGCTTTTGAAGTTTGGTTTTTGTGTCCCATTCTGTCTTTAAATTTTCTACAAAACTATCACTGTTTAATCTGGATTCAATTTCAAAATCTCTGTCTGCCATAATCTTTATTAAAGAAAAATGTTCGGTATCAATTTCCATATTCTTCATTTTGTCTTGCTCTAACTTATTAAGCTTTTCCTCAATACTTTTATAGTCTTCTGCAAAATCTTCCATCTCAACTATTCCAGACATAAAAGCTTTCTTAATTCTATTTCTCTGTTTTTCTAACTCTGCAATTTCTTCATCAATATTTTCTGTATTCACTTCTTCTTTTTCTGCTAATATAGGATAGAAATATTTTTTTACAGCTTCATCATATTCTACCAAGCTAAGAATAAAGTTTAGTAATACATCTTCGATTTTATCTTCTCTAAAGTAAAGATGACAATCTCCACAGTTATAATACATATATTTTTTCTTTTTACCACCTGCCCCTTTACATAGCATTAATTTACCACATTTAGGACAGATAAGTTTTTGAAAGAATATATAAACTCTATCTCTTGAAAATGATTGCTTATTTTTTTCTTTTTGAATTTGTACTTCTTCCCATTCTGCTCTTGTTATAATAGGTGCTACAACATCAGTATATATTTCTTCTTTACTTTCATCTTTAAGAGTTTTATTTCTAACGTAATCGCCTACATATATTCTGTTATTTATAATAGTTCTGACTGCTGACTCAGTCCATTTATTATGTTCTGGGTATAAAACTTTTTCTTCATCTAATATACAAGATATTTGATAATAGCTTTTTCCTTCTAAATACATATTAAATATTCTTTTTACTATATCTTTAGTATTAGGATCTATCTTTACAACTTTGTCTTTATCTCTATAATAACCAAGTGGACAAGTTCCAGGTAAATGACCTGCCTTTATTGCTCCACTCATTCCAAATTTTGTTCTTTCTGATACAACTTCTATCTCTAATTGAGAAAGAACTGTTAACATTCTAACAAAGAATCTACCATTAGCTGTTGAAGTATTAACATCATCTCTTTCACAAATAAGATAACAATCAAACTTCTCTAATTCTGCAATTAAAAGTTCCAAATCTCTGACTGAACGAGTTACTCTATCAAGCTTATATGCAACTATATAATTAATTTTCCCTTTTCTCATATCATCCATCATTTCTTGAAATCCTGGTCTATGTTCCATGTCTTTAGCACTTATACCACGATCTTGATACACTTTATAAACTTGGTATTCTTTAAAAGCACACAATTGCTTTAATTTTTCTTCTTGTTCTCCTAAGCTAAAACCTTCACGAGCTTGGTCTTCTGTACTAACACGAATATAAATACCAGCAATTCTTTTTTCTACTTGATTCTTTAAATCCATTTATATCGTCTCCTTTCTCATAAAAACACAAAAGAGTATTAGAAGCATTTATATGCTAAACTAATACTCTAAATATATTTATATGTTATTTTGTTGTGATGTTAGTAGAAAAAATTAAATACACTTAAAATATTAGTTTACCATATCTTGCAGTCTAGC
>USJA01000030.1 GCA_900554875.1 uncultured Clostridium sp.
TTTACTTTTTTTAAAATTCCCATTTTGGAACATATTCTTCCTCATGTTCTCCTAAGTCTTGCATATAACCATTTTCCAAATCCAAACTAAAAACAAAATCTTCAATTGCTTGATATTCCTGTAAAGTTAGCTTTCGGTTTAATTTTTCCACATTTTTAGCCATATATGTGGGAAAGTACTGTGCCATAATACTTACAAAGACTTTATTATCCAGATTTTGCTTAATCCACTTAAGAACCTCTTTTGTATTTTCTATTTCATTTGGAAGTATTAAATGTCTTATCATTAATCCTTTTTTCATTATACCATTTTCATCTAACAAAGGTTGTCCAACTTGCCTATACATTTCAAGAATTGCACGAGAAGCAAAGTCAAAATATTTATTCACACCAGAATATTTAAGTCCCAATTCGTTACTACAATATTTAAAATCTGGAAGATAAACATCAATAAAGCCATCTAACTCCTTTATGGTATCTACATTTTCGTATCCACTAGAATTATATATTATAGGAATATTTAGTCCATTTTTCTTTGCTAAAATTAAAGCCTCTTTTATTTGTAATGCATAGATTGTAGGTGTGACTAAGTTTATATTGTGAACACCTTCTTCCTGTAAATCCAAAAATATATCAGCAAGTTCCTTTATTGAAATTTCTTTCCCTTTTCCATCTTTACTTATTTTATAATTTTGGCAATAAACACATCTCAAATTACAATTAGAGAAAAATACAGCTCCTGAGCCTTTAGTACCACTTATACAAGGTTCCTCATAAAAAAATTTAGAGCTGAGTGCTATTTTTACATTTTCTCCTGATTTACAAAATCCTCTTTTTTTATTTTTCCTATCCACTAAACACATATGTGGACATAAATTACATTTATTTAAATACATCATAATAGCTATAATTATACAGTAATTAAATTCTAAAAACAAGTTTAGTAATCAATATTTTTTATACTAAACATGCTACTTTTTTTAGCTCTCTTGCATTATCTAAGGCTATTGTTGTAATAGTACCAGATGAAATTCTTGCTATTTCTTTTACTGACATATTATCATCTAAAAGTTCTATTTTAGATGATGTATGATTATTTAATGATTTTTTAGAAATATAGTAGTGATTGTCAGCATAAGCTGCAACTACAGCTAAGTGAGTTATACATAGTACCTGATGATTTTTAGAAACCTCTTTTAATTTAAGTCCTACAGCACTACCAGATTTTCCACTTATACCAGTATCTACCTCATCAAATATTAAAACAGGGACACTATCTGTTTTTGAAAGAACATTTTTTATAGCAAGCATTATTCTTGAAATTTCACCACCCGATGCAATTTTCCCAAGACTTTTATAATCATCACCTAAGTTTGTTATTATTTTAAAAGAAACATCATCTAGTCCATTACTTTTAAAATTTCTATCTTCACTAAATTTAACATTTACTTTAATTTTTGCACTTCTCATTTCTAAATCGCTTAATTCTATATTTATTTTTTCCTCTAGTTTTTTTGCCATGTTTTTTCTTGTATTACTCATATTACTTGCAAGTTCATACATTCTATCTTGTATTTCACCTAATTCCTTTTTTACTTCATTTAGGTGTTCTTCCATATTTTCTATTTCCTCTTTTCTTTTAATATTCTCTTCTTTATATTTTAATATTTCCTCAACATTATTTCCATATTTTCTCTTTAAAGAATAAAGTAAATCAAGTCTTTTTATAACATCATTATTATCAATTTCATTAAATGATAGTTCCTCTTTATAATTAAATAATTCTTGTGACATATCTTCTAAATCATAATATATTCCTTCTATTCTATCACTTTGTTTCTTGTAAATGTCGTTAAATTGAGATATTTTACTTAAATTTTTTACAACCTCATTTATATTATTTAATATTTTGGATGACACTAGCTCTTCTGAAATGCTAAGTGCTTCATTAATTTTTTCTGAATTTCTCATAATTCGTGACTTTTCTTCTAATTCCTCTTCCTCACCAATCTTAAAATTTGCATCTTCTATTTCAGTTATCTCATAATCTAACAAGTCAAGTATTCTTTTTCTTTCTTTTTCATTACCAAAGTTCTCTTTTAGCTCAAGATTTAATTTTAAATATTTAGTATATAGCTCAATATATTCTTGCTTATTCTCTAAAAGTTCTCCCCTTGCATATTCATCTAAATATGTTATATGATTTGATTGATCTAATAAGTTTTGATTATCATTTTGACCATGAATATTTATTACACTCCTCATGTATTCTTTTAATTCATTTACAGTAACAAGTCTACCATTAATTTTACATTTGTTTTTTCCACTTACACTTATTTTTCTTGAAACTATATCATTTTCTGTGTTAGAATCTCTATTTATCATAATTTCAACTAAACAATAACTTTCACCTGTTTTTATAACATCCTTTGAAAATCTAGAACCACAAATTAAAGATAAAGCATCTACAAGCAAGCTCTTTCCAGCTCCCGTTTCTCCTGTAATTATATTAAGTCCTCTTTTAAAATCCACCGTTATATTATCTATTATACCTATATTTTCTATATGTAAAGTTTCTATCACACTACCACCTCTATAAATTAAACATTTGTTCTTAAATATTATATCACATTTAATTTTTTTGTCAACACATTTGTTCTTTTTATTATAATATTGACGAACAATATAATAACTGATATAATTATTTCATAAAAAAGAGGGAATTAATATGTTCAAATTTATAAAGAAACTTATTCTTTTTATATTAGTAGCTTTTCTAGTATCTTGTACTTTTATTATATATCAAGGTCATTCAATGTATAAAGAAGTTACATCAAAACAAAGCGTTGAAAAAAAAGTCAAAAACATAAAAGAATATGATAATTATATATCAATATCGGAAATACCAGACACTTACAAAAATGCAACAATTGCAATAGAGGATCATAGATTTTATTCTCATGGAGCAATAGATATTGTTACAACAGCTCGTTCCTTTTTAGAGAATCTAAAAAATAAAGAACTTAGCAATGGAGGAAGCACTATAACACAACAAGTGGCAAGAAATATGTACTTTACGCAAGAAAAAAGCTTTGTAAGAAAAGTGGCTGAATTATTTGTAGCTGTTGAATTAGAAGAAAAATACAGTAAAGATGAAATTCTTGAAATGTACTTAAACATTATATATTTTGGTGATGGATATACAGGTCTTAAACAAGCATCATATGGATATTACAGGAAAGCACCTTCAAAGCTATCTTTAGATGAACAAACCATGCTTGCAGGTATTCCTAATGCACCTAGTATATATTCTCCAAATGTAAATCCAGAGCTTGCAAAAAAAAGACAGCAAAAAGTTTTAGACGCTATGGTTAAATATGGCTATATATCAAAGGCCGAAGCGAACAATATTTCTAATGTTGAAAAATAATTTATTCTGATATATAATGTATTTACATAGTTATATACATTTAAATAAATTATTTTTAAAGGAGAGTTGATTATGAATGTTAAATTAATTGCATTTACCAAACCTGAAAACTATCAAGGAGAATTTGATTTAAAAAAGCTATTAGATTTTTGTGCTAAAATGGCAGGAATATGCTACATGAAAGATAATTTTGAAAAAATTTTGAATGAACCTGAAATTTCTACAGAAAGAAGATTAAATCGTGTTTTAAAATCAGGTCATCATAGTGTATTTGATCATGTTAAACTTACTTTTGAGTTTTCAAATATTCCTAAAATTATAGCTATGATTTTAAATAACGAAAAAGATTACTCAACCTCAGAAAAATCTGCAAGATATACTGAACTTAAAGATTTATCTAAAAGAGAAAGTACATTATATAACAAATGGATAAACATACTTATGCCTATTATAAAAGAAAAGTATCCTAAGCTATATAACAAAAATTTAAAAGATCCTATGTTTAATATAAGAAAGCTAGCTCAAGAAAATGCAAGATATTTTGTATCCATTTTTTCCAGAACTACAAGCATGGGATATACAGTATCTTTAAGGCAACTAAATTATTTGCTATACATGATGGAGGAATTCATAGTAAATCATGATTCTACACAATTTAACGATATTTTATCTTTGAATTTGAAAGAATTTGTTTCACTTTTTGATGAATATAGAGTAAAAGATTTAATACCTTTAGGAAAGAACAGAAAACTATCTTTATTTGGCGATAAAAAATATAAAGATATTCCTGATGTATTCTCTTATGTTTATCAAACTTCATTTACAGCAAGTTTTTCATGTGCTGCACAAAATCACAGACACAGAAGTGAACATTCTTTTATATATCTACTTGACAATTTTGAATTTTATATTCCGGAAATATTAGATGATAACGAAAATTTAAAAAGTCAGTGGACAAAAGATATGCAAAGTATTGCTGATATGTATCCACAAGGAACATTTGTTAAAATCGTACAAACTGGTAATCTAGATACACTATTTCTTAAGTCAACTGAAAGAGTATGTGGACAAGCTCAACTGGAAATTATGAGACATACTGCTAATACAGTAGAGAAATTTATTCAAAACTCCGAGTATGGATATATTTTAAAAGATTTAACAAATGGTGCAAATGCAAAATGTAAATATAAAAACAGTACATGCTCTTCTCCATGTATTTTTGGAGCAAATCAATATAATAGAAAGATATAGGTGATAATCATTATGAATAAAATTTTTGTAATTGAAGGCACTGATGGTTCAGGAAAACAAACTCAAACAAATTTAATTTATGAACGTTTACTAAAAGATGGAAAAGAAGTTTTTAAAACTTCTTTTCCAAACTATGATAATCAAAGTTCTGGTCCTGTTAAAGAATACTTATCAGGTAATATTTGTGCTAATCCAAATAGCATTTCATCTAAAGCTGCTTCATTATTCTATGCAGTAGATAGGTATATTAGCTATAAAGAAAACATAGAAAAATATTATTTGGACGATAAAACAGTAATTCTATTTGATAGATATATTTCGTCAAATCTTCTTCATCAAGGTGGTAAAATTTTAAAAAGTACTAACAACTTAAATGAACTAGATACTTTTAGCGAATGGGTTATAAACATAGAAGAAAATGACCTTGAGCTTCCTTCACCTACTATTGTGTTTTTCTTACATGTTCCAACAGAATATAGCATTTCACTTATGAAAGAAAGAGAAAATAAATATTCACACACTGAAAAAAAAGATATTCATGAATCAGATTGTGACCATTTAAAAAACGCAGAAAAGTCTGGATTATATTTTGCAAAAAAATTTAACTGGAAAATAATTGAATGTGTAAAGAATGGAAAACTAAGAAGTATAGAAGATATTAATAACGAAATATACTCAATCATTGAAAAAAATATATAAAAAGGCGTCGTATATACGGCGTCTTTTATAATTGACTTACAAAATTTATTATGTTATAATTCACCCCAGGTGATAAATTTGAAAATATATGTTATGAGACATGGTCAAACGAACTGGAACATAAATAAAATTTTACAAGGACAAACAAATATTGATTTAAATGAAACTGGAATAAATCAAGCAAAAGCCAAAATTGAAGAAATAAAAAATCTAGATATAAATTTAATTTTTTGTTCACCTTTAAATAGAGCGGCACAAACTGCAAAAATAGTTAGTAACAGGAAAATTCCAATTATATATAACGATTCTTTAACTGAAAGATGCTTTGGAGATTTTGAAGGTAAAAAAAGTTTGGAATATAGTAACGAGTATTACAATTATAATGCAAACCTAAATACATACAATGTTGAACCGATACAAGATTTATGTAAAAGAGTATATTCTTTTTTGGATGAAATTCCTAAAAAATACAAAAATAAGAAAATTTTATTAGTTACACATGGTGCAACGGCAAGAATAATAAATTCATATTTTAATGGTTTATCGGAAGATGGATATGTTGAAAGTATTAAAATGAACAACTGTGATATAAAAAAATTTTCATATAATATCAAAGACGCAACTTAGTTTAATATCCTGACATATTAATAATATATGGTAGATGTTTTTACATTGTTTTGTAAAGGAGCTTTTAAATGAAACATCCAAAGGAAAAAATATCTACTATTTCAAAATGAAAATCTGGAGTAAAATTTGATTTAGAATGAGTCTAAAACCTCATTCTTTTTTGGCTTTTTTAATTAATTACATAAAACTACTTGATTTTTACCTAATTTTATGTTAAAATGTTTTGGTAATAACGATATTTTATAATTCAAGGAGGTGTAACTCGTGCCAAATATTAAATCAGCAAAGAAAAGAGTTAAAATAATTGATAAGAAAACTGCTCAAAATAGGGCTACAAAAAAAGCATATAAAGAAGCTATAAAAGCTTTTGAAGCTGCAGTAGAAGGAAATGCTAAAGATAAACAAGAATTATATGCTAAAGCAGTTAGTATGGTAGATAAAGCTTGGTCTAAAGGTGTTTTAAAGAAAAATACAGCATCTCGTAAAAAAGCTACATTAACAAAATTATTAAATAAGTAAAACTATAAAATGAGAAAGTATATAAAATAAATTGTTTAAAAATTTTACAATTTTTACTATACTTTTAAAAAATAAAAATGATTGAAATTACATTTGTAATATCAATCATTTTTTATTATATTAATTTTAATAAAATACATAGAGTACATTTTGTTATTAATATTTAATTTTAAAAGTAAAATAAACTCTACATGTTATGGTATATAATATATTGCAATATTCTTATTTTTGCTAAAACCGAGTCGATTAGCGATATATTATAACTTAATATATATTAATATTCAAAATATTATGTTAATTTTATTATATATAAAAGATTTTATATATATGATACTGAAATAAAAGGTATATCATCAGATGCTAGTTATTATAAAAAAGTCAAAAATAAAAACAAAATCCTAAATATTTCTCACGCAACCTTCGTAAAAAGTATTCGTTTGAAATTAACTTATATTTTTATATAACTATTTACATTCCAGGCATTCCTGTCCTTAGTTGCCCCCTTGTTTGTAACCCTCCAATTCCATTTATTCCCTCTCTTGTATTTGATAAAATATTAGATAAAGGGATATACTTATCTACTGGTGTATATGCAATAGTTTCTGCAACAATGAGAGGATCCATCATATCAATTAGTACTCTCTTTGGTGCACTGGCAAAATTAGCTCCAGCAGATACAAGTGCCTCATAGTAGCTTTGACATGCTCCTGCAAATATAACTAAATTATCAAGATTATGCTCGTAACGTCTTGCTTCAAGCACTCCCTGTACATAAAATCTTGAATTTTTGTAATTATCTATATTATATATATCATTTCTTTTTTTCATAAACGCATCATGCCCTGTTAATATTAATATATTTGGTCTAATACGCTGTAGTAACGAATACACCTGTTTATACTGTTCATTTTCTGGTATATTATACACATATGCTGTTAGCCCCATTCTCTTATAATTTCTCTTACACTTTTCTGAATACTCAGAATCTCCGATCTATATGAAGAATAACTCCTGGCTTTTTCAAAATTTCTTCTTTTTTATATATGTTTGGATTATCATATAAATTTAATTGTTCCCTCATATAATTATTATAGCTATTATAGTTATTGTATCCGTTATATTTTTTATTCATACTTGAATAACATCTACTCATTCGTATATGCCTAGATTCTTCAATCTTTTTCATTCTTTGTTCCATTTCACTCTTATCTATATGTTTCAAATCAAATACTGGTGCATCTGCAGCAATTCTTACAGTAATTCCGAACAAGATCAGCTATTTCATTTCTAATACCAATAATTCTAAACATTATATCAAAATTATATGATTTTCTTGCAACGATATCTCCAACCTTAAAAGAGTCCATAAAAAACCACCTCATAGGATATTGTATGAATACAAACCTTACAAGGTGATTTTTATTTTTTATACTTTATATTTTTTATATTACTTAACTGTATATGGTAAAAGTGCTATATGTCTTGCTCTTTGAATAGCATTTGTTACTTTTCTTTGATGCTTAGCACAAGTACCTGTAACTCTTCTAGGTAATATTTTACCTTTGTCACTTACATACTTTCTTAATTTTTCTACATCTTTGTAGTCAATATCATCTATCTTATCTACACAAAAATTACAAACCTTTTTTCTTGGTCTTCTATAAGGTTTATCATTTTTTGATCCTCTTCTATTTCTAGAGTCTGCCATCTATTTTGCCCTCCTTTCAACAAATATAATTAGAATGGTAATTCTTCTGTATCATCTATTGTTATAAATTCACCATCATCTGTTGATGCAGGTGTTGAAATATTACTTGTTCCTCCTGCATTTGACATATCTGCATCTCTTCTTGAATCTGCAAAATATGCATTTTCTATAATGTAATCAGTTGCATATCTTTTCTGACCACTTTGGTCTTCCCAAGTTCTATTTTGAATTCTTCCCTCAACTAAAACTTGTTGTCCTTTTCTGTAATACTTAGAACAAAATTCAGCTAACTTTCCAAATGCTGTCAAATTAAAGAAATCTGCTTTTCTCTCACCATTTGCTTCTGCAAATCTCCTATTTACAGCTATTGAAAATGTTGTAACTGGTGTGTTAGTATTTTGGGTAAACCTTGATTCTGGGTCACGTGTTAATCTCCCCATAAATTGAAATTTGTTCATTAAATTTCCCCCTTGTGTATCTTCTTTTAAGATACGTATTAGTTATCTTTTTTTATAACCATGTGTTTTAAAACTATATCTTCTAATCTTAGAATTCTTTCAAATTCAGATATAAATTCTGGTTTAGCAACAAATGTAAATAGAATATAAACACCTTCTGTTTCTTTTTTTATAGGATAAGCTAGTGTTTTCTTACCCCATTCATCTACATTTGTAAGTTCGCCATTTTTTGATATCATTTCTTTCATTTTTTCACCAAAAGCAACAGTTGCTTCTTCTTGTGCTTTTGCAGAAAGAATTATAACTGTTTCATAATTATTCATGACTAAAACTCACCTCCTCTTGGACTTCTGACTCTACGACTTATGTAGAGTAAGGAAATTAACTAGAAGCATTATATCATATATTTGGCTTTTTAGCAATATTTTTTTATTAATTTAAAAAAAATACATTTATAATTAATAATATTTTGTGTTATACTATTATTGCATAAGCATTGACTTTGTAACTGTTTAATTATATAATACATATACTGAATATAAAAAATATACATTTTCAGGAG